>NZ_JAVRCE010000001.1:162792-330012 GCF_034530915.1 Nostoc sp. DedQUE09 | reverse complement strand
TTGTCTCACTCACACTCGACGCTCTATTATATGCAACTTCAATGTAAATTGATATGAATACCAAAAAACTAAAAAATATCGCGATCTGTTGATGAACATTTAACTTGCATATTTTCAGAGGACAGCAATTGTGATTAAGTATTAACCAAAAACTATAGAGCTAGTATTTGATTTTTAAAATAAGCGTAGTGGCGTGGCAAGGATAAAATAGTGCATTAAAAATGTCTCCAATATTGAGATTTGAGAAATATAACTAATTTCTCTATTGCAAATATTTAGGCTTGCCCTGCTATTACAAGCATACTGAGATTTTCTTCAAAAAATTACGATTAGTTATATGACTAATATTTATTAGTAATACGAGTTCACTCATCATTCAAGATTTCAGACTGTTTTATACCGTAACCTAAATCTCATCTGATATAAAAACTATTTGGAGGTCAAGCATAATTAAACTCTTTAATTACAAGTAATAATTAATTATTAGTAATAATATTCTTGTGAATGTATATTATTATATTACATACAACACACTTTAGATTTCTTTTAACTTATCTTAAAGTAAGATACTGTGATTCTATTCCATGAAATTTTTTCTTGATTAATTTTTATATAGATATTATACTTAGTGTTTATACTTTCCCAAAAAATTATTGTATACATTTTAAAATCATTTTTTGAGTGCTTGATAATTACATTCTAATTTTAATTTGATGTTAGTAGCATCATATTAACTATATGAATTAATCAAAATTAGCTTTGATAAACATAGAAATTGTCGGAGGTTAATAACATGACGCTATTTACTCATTAGTCAGTATTAATATCAAGCAAGAATACAGGGTAGTTAAAGATTGTTTATGATAAGATAAGCACTTTTGACTTGAGTTGACACTGACAACAAAAATCTGAACCTTAGCAAACAGGTTATCGTAACATGTTCGCCCGCAAAATCTTAGTTGTTGAGGACGAAAAAAATATAGCCTCAAATATTAGAAAAAGTTTACAAAAATTAGGTTATCTAGTATCAGAAATAACTAAATCTGGTGAAGAGGCAATAAAAAAAGTAGCAGAAACTCATCCACATTTAGTATTAATTGATATCTGCCTAGCTGGAGAAATAGACGGTCTCCACGTAGCTGATATTATTCAGAATCACTTTCATGTGCCTGTAGTATATATAACGGAGTATTCGGAATATAAAACATTACATAAAAATCAGCTAAGTCAGCCTTTTACTTACATAGCCAAACCATTTATTGAAAGTAATTTACATTTTGTGATTGAAATGACCCTGTACAAACATCAGAGTAAAAAAATATTATACGAAGAAAAACAGAGGTTGATGGCAATTATTAATAGTATGGGCTGTGCAGTGATTGTGACCTATGCAAACGGTTGTATTGAAATGATGAATCCCATAGCAGAACTCATCACTGGTTGGAAGCAAACTGAAGCATTCGGGAAAGATTTAATAGAAGTTGTGAACTTAGTTAATAAAGATGTAGGAGAAAAAATCGAAAATTTGGTCACTGATGTAATCGAAGCAGGGGAAGTTTTAAATTTACCAGAAAACTGTGCATTGATTACCAAAGATGGCAAAGAAATAGCAATTGGGGATAATGTTGCGCCTATCCGCGATCGAGATGGCAATATTACTGGCGCGGTTTTAGTTTTTCAAGACATTACTAAACGTAAGCAGACAGAGGCGCAACTGATCCGCAATGCATTTTATGATGGGCTAACAGAATTACCGAATCGTGTTTTATTTTTAGATCGGCTCAGACAAACCATTGAACGTAGCAAACGCAGAAGCGATTATTATTTTGCAGTTTTATTTTTGGATTTAGATGGCTTTAAAGAGATTAACGATCGCTTTGGGCATGGAATAGGAGATGATTTTTTAGTAGCGATCGCTAGACGTTTAGAGTCATGCTTACGTAGTGGCGATACTGTAGCACGATTTGGTGGTGATGAGTTTACTGTTCTTTTGGAGGATATTAAAGACATTACCGACGCTACTAATGTTGCCAAACGTATTCAAGACTCCTTAAGATTGCCAGTTAACCTGAATGGATATCAATTATCTACTACAGCTAGCATTGGTATTACTTGGAATTTTAGTAATTATGAGGAACCTGCAACTTTGCTGCGGGATGCTGATATTGCGATGTACCAAGCTAAACGCCAGGGAAAAGCTACTTATGCCATATTTAGTTAAGAATGGAATATGCTACTCTAGGGGCTACTAAGGTTATGGTATACAACCGAAAAGCCCTATAATTCTGTCATGGAAAAAACCGAAAAACAGAAAATGCTTGCAGGCGAATTATATCTGGCCGAAGATCCAGAATTGGCTGCCGACATGAAGCGAGCTAGTCGTCTATTGCGAAGTTACAATTCTACAACCGAAGAACAGCAAGAGCAACGACAGCAAATTTTGCAAGAATTATTTGGAAACATCGGTGACAAAGCATTAATAGTCCCACCCTTTCACTGTGACTATGGCAGTAATATTTTTGCTGGCGACAAATTGTATATGAACTATGGCTGTGTAATTTTAGACTGTAATACAGTTCATATTGGTGAAAATGTTTTGTGCGCTCCTTATGTGCAAATTTATACTGCCTATCATCCGACAGAGCCAGAAATTCGTCTTTCTGGTAGAGAGTTAGCTGCCCCAGTTAACATTGGTAATAATGTCTGGATTGGTGGCAATGCAATTATTTGTCCAGGCGTAACTATTGGTGATAACACAACCATTGGTGCTGGTAGTGTAGTTGTCAAAGATATACCTGAGAATGTTGTCGCTGCTGGCAATCCCTGCCGTGTCATTCGGTATTTATCCTAAAATTTAACAAAACAGAATTCAGGAGTCAGGAGCCAGAATTGAATTCTTTATGACTTACGGACTTAGACAAGCGCTCAGGCGATCGCTGAAAATAGGTTTAAGTTTGCCACTTTGATTCTGAATTCTTCTTCAAAATTTATAACCTCTAGCAATCCAATAGAACCAGTCTGCGATCGCTTCTTGAGTTTCACTGTCAGCATCAATGGCTGCTATTTCAGATAATTTTGCAGAATATACATCTTCATCCTTACCATTAATATAAGCCACTTCTACATACATATCTTTTAAGCACTCATCATCTGGAGCCATTCCCAATACTTCCACTTGTTTCTCCTCGACAGCACCTGATTTGCGTCCCTTCTTAGTCCATGTAGCCAAAAAGGGAAAATTCAGAACCTCTTCGAGGTGGTAGTACCAACCCATAGCCCGGTCTTCTTTGTCTTCAGCATCTACAATGATCTCCGTTTTAATGCGATGCTCTCGGTTTTCGTCGGCTTCAACACTAGGCATAAGATAACACTTTGCGTATAATTCATTTTGATAATACTACCAAAATGTTTCTAAAATCATACTTAAATATATCAATTATGTCCGCTTAATTACTTATTCACCTCTGAGAACCCCGCCCCTTAATCCCCTCTTTGTAAACTCTTACAGCAAGGTGGGGTGAAATGACTGTGGAAATCATAACTAATTATTTGGAAATGATATAAACTCTACAAAAAACCGCTTGTCATTGACAAGCGGTTTTCTAGTTATTGTTCTTAAGGGGAACTTATTCGTTGCACCAAGATGCAAAGTTTTTCTTAGCGCTTAAGCGCAAAATTTCTCAGAGATTAAACAAGTCTCAAATCTGGATAATTTGCTAACACATCATCAGATGTGAGGGTATCATTTTCAGCTTGAGGAGTCCAAAGAACTTCAATTGCTAGAAGTCTCTCGCTAGGGATACTACCAATTTGCCGCAAAGCTTGACGCAAATCATCAGCACTATTAATAGCTGTGGGGATGTCAAACTTACCTAGTGTCGCCGCCAGCAAGGTGACAACAATGTATTCGCCAGGGCCTTCGGTAAATAGACGCGTGGGGTTGTCGAGTTCGCCAGCTGGAGGTAAAGCATCTTTGGCAAGGGCTGCTCTTAGCTGGTTGTTGACGTTAGAAAGAGTTTCTTCGCTAAACTTGCTGCGTTCTGCCAGTGACAGTCGATTAAACTGACTTTCAGCTGAATTTAAACTGGCTTGTTGAGTGCCACCACCTGCATATACAAAGTATTCTGGATGGCGGAGTAAAGCTAGACTGGCTTCTTGGAGAATTTCTGCTCTGCCTTCTGGGGTGTTAGTATCAGCAGTTTCAGCAATGTGGTTGAGTTCATTTTGCAATTCACGGGCTTGAGCTAACAAACCTACTTGCAAACGAGTTACAGAAACAGGAGAGTTACTGCTGTAATCTGCTTCTGGTGTTTCACCGCTAGAGACGCGGCGGAAGGTTTGCAATAAGAAATTAGCGATCGCAAAGAAAATTAAGATGCCAAACAGACCACCAAATCCTCCTCCAATACCCCAGAAGGGAAGTAGGAAGGGAAAGCCAAAGCCACCACCAAAGCCACCACCATAACCACCCCCAGGATAGTAGCCGCCTCCGCCAGGAGGTGCATAGGTGCGCGGTGTATAGGTGCGGCTGGAAGGCGCTCTAAAGGAGCCACCACCGATGCGACCCCCACTGCGGGCTGCTAACGCGCCGTCAGCGTGACCAAGAGCCAAAGCTAACACCAAGCTTAGGGCTAAGAAGGTTTTTAACAGCGGTTTGATGGTTTGTTGTAGTTTTTTACGCATAAGACAATCGCTTGAAAAACGAAATTATTATTTATGATTTCTCCCGATGGTGGGAGCAGTGTTGCAGGATGTTACTAAGGCTAGCCTGTAACAAGCAAGTTTGTAGCATTCACGTAGCATTGCTTTTTAGAGACTACATATTCAATTTACCGCGTCTTATCTTGGGTAAGTAGCGATCGCAGGGGGGATTTCTCGACTGGGGAACCGTACCTAAAGACATGTTTATCCTCACAGAAATTGCGATGTCTATGACGGGCTACGCCTACGGGCAATGGTTTGCTATGCCTTAGACTAGTTTCAGACTACAGGTTTGAATTATACAGATGATTTTAATTTTTAGTGATTATTTTGACTAATTTTTTTAATCTTTCACTGAAGAAGTAATACTATTTCTGAACTTATTACTTAATATTCAGCACGGGCAAAACGCCTTGCTACTACCAACAGCACTCATTAATACATCTGGCATCTGAGAATTTACGTTTACGGAGGAAGCTAGTCAGTGCGTGCAATCCTTATAAATTATTCACAATAGACATAATTCGTGGCATTTTGGCACAATAGTTTAAGTGTTTAAAATATTCTCTTGAACATAGCTAAATTTCGGAATTTTCGCAGCAGTTGTTCACTGAGCATTTTCGCTACAAGTGTTGATTTTTATTTTTTGTTCATTATGCACAGAAACTCTCAAATAATGATAAATTTGCAACAAAAATAAAATCAACACAATAAAAAAACAATCTTTCTGACTAATCTTCTAAAATAGGTTTCAAATTTGTCTACCAAATTCGTTTTAAAAGAAATAAAATAATAATGATGGCTTTGAAAGTAATTCTAATTGTAAATATTAAAAACTATTTGAAATATAGTCATCAACTTTATTATGGAACATATTTCTCAACTAACAGCCGAAATCAGAGATAAAGCTGCATACCCAGATATCCTAGTCATATCCCGGATCTTTCTGCCGAAAGAAGCTGTAATTGGGGAATATATCTACAATCGTTGTCTGCAAGATCCAGAACGAATAATTGTGCTGGCAGCTAGTTGCTCAGGAGATGAAGTATTTGATCAGAGTCAACAGTTTCCTGTGTATCGTTGGTATTATCCTAAATATTGGCGTAGTGGCTATATGGGAAATATCCTCAAGCCTTTGGTCAATATCGTCTGCTCATTTGTCCTAGCAATTAAACTCTATTTTCGCTATCACTATCGTTACATAGAGTGGGGCCATGGCTATGATTTTCCTTCATTGTTGCTATTGAGCTATTTGTTACCTATTCGCTTTTTTATCCATCTGCACGGCAACGATCTTCTTTGCACTTTACATAATCCCGTGCTGCGATCGCTATTTAAATTAACACTCAAACGCGCCGAAGGCATTGTTTGTAATAGTTCTTATACAAGAGACTACCTGAGAACTGCTTTCCGATTAGATACTCCTACCCACGTCATTAACCCCGTAATCAGACCAGAAAAATTTGGTAATAATGTAGCCAGTCCCAGTAGCCTTGATGATTTACGGGTTCGCGTGCGTCAGACGTACAACATTCCCGAAACAGCAATAGTGATTCTCTCCATCGGCAGGCTAGTAAAACATAAAGGTTTCGACCGAGTAATTGATAATATTCCAATACTGCTAACTTTTGGGGTTGATGTCCACTATATACTCTGCGGTCAAGGGCCAAGTGAGTCAGAACTGAAATCTCTGGCACATCGTTTGCGGGTTGATAAGCGCGTCCACTTTGCCGGATATGTGCCAGAGCGAGAATTAGCAGGTTATTATGCAGCTTGCGACATATTTGCCATGCTGACTTTATCAGATACTAAACCTAATAATATGGAAGGTTTTGGTATCGCTTATTTAGAAGCAAGTTACTTCGGTAAGCCTATAATTGCCCCTCGTTTAGGCGGTGTTATAGACACAGTTCAGCATGAAGAAAATGGGATACTAGTTAATCCCAATTCTGGTTATGAAGTTTTTCAAGCTTTCAATCGCTTGTGCAAAGACCAACAACTACGCGAGCAACTCGGTCGTAAAGGTAAAGAATTAGCCAAGCGTAGAACTCTTCATAGATCGCTTTATAAATCAGAGGAAAAAAACGCAATTTTGTGAAATTATTTTATTAACTAAACCGGATTTAATCATCAAATTAAAAAAATATCAAAAAGGGCAATTTACTATAAGCCATATTTCTGGATAACCTTTAACAAATTTCTTTACAAATGAGCAAGATTACAGTGTAAAATCTCGTTTGTGATGTGATTAAATGTGCAATGAAAAACATCTGGTTTCGCATAGAGCAATTTCTTTGGCATTACACAAAGCACCGAATGCAACCTTTTGTGTTTACAGTCATTGGATGTCTTGCTGTTGTGAGTGTGATTACCTTTGGGGCAATGTATGTTGTGGCTCAACCTGCTTCAACTTCATCTGAACGTCCCGCTAAAGCGCCAAATTTCGGGCGACACTTTCAAGAATTTGGGCGTGAAGGCTCTATCTTGATTTACGACTCAAAAAACAACCGCATCTATGAACACAATCTTCAACGTAATGCAACCGCAATTACCCCAGCTTCAACATTCAAAATTTTTAACGCGCTAGTAGCACTAGAAACAGGCGTAGTTCCTGATGATGTAGCGGTTCTCACTTGGGATGGAATTCACCGAGAGATTGATGCCTGGAATCATGATACAAATTTACGTCAAGCCTTTAAAGATTCAACTGTTTGGTTCTATCAAGTATTGGCACGTAGGGCTGGATATGAACGGATGCAGCAATTTATTAATAAAGTAGGCTACGGAAACCGTCAGATTGGCACTGTCGCAGACATCGATCGTTTTTGGTTACAACCGCAGCTATTGCAAATTACACCCAAACAGCAAATTAAGTTTTTGCAACGGTTATATCAAGGCGATTTGCCTTTCTCGCAACGGACAATAAATCTTGTCAAAGACATTATGGTACGCGAACAAACTCCAGACTACACGCTGCGAGGAAAGACAGGATGGTTAACGAGTACTAAACCAAATGTTGGTTGGTTTGTGGGTTATTTAGAGCAAAACAAAAACGTCTACTTTTTCGCGACAACCCTTGATATGCAAAAATCAGAAGATGCACCCGCCCGCATTGAGATTACACGACGCAGCCTCAAGGATTTGGGTTTGCTGGCTCAAATCAACTAACCACCCCCGACAATAGTTACCACTTCTAAGCGATCGCCTGGCTGCACTTTTGTTTGCGGCCAAAACTGGCGGTGTAAAATTTCACCGTTATACTCCACAGCCACCAACCGGAGGTTAAAACCCAACTGTTGGAGTAAGTCGGGTAAAGAAGTTTGAAATGAGCAGCTATGGCTTTCCCCATTTACCTGAATCGTAATCTCATTAGACATAATATGTGTGTGGGGCATTGGGCATTGGAAATTGGGTATTGGTTACTCACTTTGGGCTAATGACAAATGACTCTTTTAGAGTTCTGGTTTAATGCGATTGAGTTGGGAGAGCAAATATTGCGTTACTAGGGTAGGCTGTTCGGCTTGCATGAGCGATCGCACCACTGCTACACGTTTGGCTCCTGCATCGATCACATCATTGATATTATTGGCATCTATTCCCCCAATCGCAAACCAGGGAATTGAGCAATTTTTAGCTGCATAGCTGACATATTCTAGTCCTGTTGCTGCCTTCCCTACTTTTGTGGGAGTTTCATAAACAGGCCCCACGCCAATATAATCTACACCCTCAGCAATTGCTGCTTGCATTTCTTCTTTATTTGTGGTAGAAAGACCTATCAGACGTTGCGAACCTAGTAATTGCCGAGCAACAGTAATAGGCATATCTTGTTGTCCCAGATGCACCCCATCGGCATCGACAGCTAAAGCTACATCCACGCGATCGTTAACAATGAACAAAGCGCCGTAGATGTGGCATAACTGGCGTAATTTTCTCGCTTGTTCTAGACGTAAAGAATCATCGGCGGTTTTGTCGCGGTACTGTAGAAGCGTTAATCCACCTTTGAGTGCAGCCTCGACGTTATTCAATAAATTTTCACTAGGGGAAGTAACAAGATACAAATGCGATCGCCACAACAATTGATGGCGCTGATAACCCATTAAACTACTTTCTAGGGTATAAACCTGATAGCGCATCTGTTTACAAGCTTTAGCCATATTTGGTTGGTAAAGCTTACTGTATTCTTCCAACACCCTTAATGCTTCTTCTATCCGGCAAAAGTTAGCTTGCAAGACCGATTTTATACTGGCTCGTTCTTCTTCTTGAGGATGGGTTAATTCAGTCCCAGGATCGCCTGGTGTATCTCGCGCCGCCCGCAATTCTGGGGTATGCCACTTGGCTACCTCTTGTCGCAGCCGCTTGCATTCAAGAGCCAACTGGGCATTATTCAATCCAAACCGACACCATTCCTCGATAATTCGCAAGCCCTCACGAGCGCGGTCTAAATTAGCATCTAAAATGCGGTAAACAACTTGCTGTATTTGCTCTTTTTGGCTGTATGGCTCGACCATTACAACAACCCCGTTAGTGCTTTCATCGAAGTGTGAATTATCATAAGTCCTAGTAACCATAAGTTAATTAATTTGCTTTTTTTTACTATTTTTTTGCGGAATCTACGCAAAACAACGTAGTCGTGAGGGTTACGGTAAATTATCCCATGTTCCTATAGACAGTGATAAGGGTAGTTTGAGGCTACAGTTTCGCACTAAGCTTAGTCAAGTATTTTACGGTAGACAACAAGCTTACAAAGGACTGGCAAAAGGGAATACACCAGAGAATCCACAATAAATATATTAGTGAAAACAATGTAAATACTAGCAGCGTTACGTCTCTACAAGGGTTTTGGATAAAGCATATTTAATTTCACTCTTATATCTAAATAGATAGATATAAAAGTGAAAATGACGTAGGCATAATTCATGAATTGTGCCTACCAATCATTTTGGGAAACGCACAATTAATTTCTGGAGATGTCCAATATCATTTATTACTATGTATTAAATATCGCCAATTGCTCAATATATGGGTAATATTATCGACATAATACTCTCTAGAGAGTATAAGAATTTATGATTACTTATAAGGAGCCTTGTTAAATATGATTCTCCCTCGTGTGTTTCCTGAGTACCGTAGAGTAGATGTTTTGTTTGCAAAGCTGAAGTTTCTGAAATCAGCAAGGCTTTTATTTTTTAGTTTTTCAGTATTATCTTTTACTGTAAGTATGGGGGCGGCAAATATAGCGTTCCTAGTTACAAGCCTGGATAGTGCGTTAGCGGAGCTCGCCGTTGGCGCAGCCTCTCGTAGAGAAGGCATCGCTCAGATGCCATCAACACCAGATTCAGCGCCTCTGAATGTGCTATTTGTCAACCCTAGTGTTGGAGATGACAAGGCAGGCAATGGCAGCGAATCCACTCCTGTAAAGACGATTAGCCAAGCGTTGCGATTAGCTAACGCCAATACTGTAATTATGCTTTCCACCGGCACTTATAGCGCCGAGACAGGGGAGGAATTTCCCTTAATACTGAAACCGGGTATTTCAATTCAAGGCAACCCCAGCAATCAAGGTAAAGACATCATCATTCAGGGAGGCGGTGATTACTTGAGTCGGAGCTTTGCCGGTCAAAATGTCACAATTGTTGGAGCCAACCAAGTCTTGCTCACTGGGGTAACGGTGACGAACCCTAATCGCCGTGGTTACGGTTTATGGATTGAATCTAGCAATCCGGTAGTTGCGGAAAATACTTTTACTGGCAGTACTCAAGATGGCATTTCTGTCTGTGGTAATGCCGCACCCACCATTAGTAAGAATTACTTTGATCGCAATGGAGCCAATGGCATCACAATTGCTGGTAACTCCAGTCCCCAAGTGAAGGAAAATGTCTTTCACCAAACGGGTTTTGGGATTAATATTGCCCAAAATGCCGCTCCTATACTCATAGGTAATCAAATTCAGAATAATAGATCGGGAATTGTCGTACAAGCAAATGCCCGCCCGATTTTACGTAACAATCTTATTCAAGATAATAAAGAAGATGGTTTAGTTGCGATCGCTCAAGCAATGCCGGATTTGGGTAATGCATCCGAACCTGGGAGTAATACATTTCAAAATAATGCTCGTCACGATATTAACGCTAGTGCTGCTAAACAGGTGATTTCTGCTGCTGGTAACAACCTTGTGAGCGATCGCATCACTGGCAAGGTAGATATTAACGGTACAACAGCACTAGCAACCCAAAATTCTCAACCCGCTCCTGTCCCTAACAATGCGTTACGAGAAATACCATCAACAGGGGAAATTACCTTCTCATCTCCCGAAGTCTCTGAAACTACTAACGGGCAAACCAGCAACAGCATTTCAGCAAATAATCCTGTTTCTGGGCAATTAAACAGTCAAGTGCTGCCATTAATGCCTGCCAATAATGTACCGCTTTCCCCGCCTATATCCAAACAACCACCTACTTCTAAAGTCGCCGGATTTCCTACTCCTAGCAGCTTGTCAGGTAGACAAATACCAACTAACGCACAGCCACCTGATACACCACAGTTAAATTACGTGCGGATCGATCCTAATACCATTGAGTTTACTGCCACTGAGCCTCCATCCAATTCAGTTGTACAGCCACCAGTTCCAAGAAGTATGAGGGATCAAATGCAGCAGCCATTGCCAATACTAAAAAATGCTGCTCCAGGTGCTTCAGAACTTTTACCACTTCCCGATCGCAATATCCCCATTGTTAATACTCGCAATCTGCAAACAAGTTCTGCAAGTATTCCCTATAGTGGTAACTCTACAACACAATTTGGTGTGCGTTATCGCCTAGTAGTGCCACTTGTAACTGATAAAGATCAAGATTTAGTACGATTCCTTGCTCCTGGTGCGTTCCCCACAGTTTGGCAAGGTCAAAGAGTTATGCAAGCAGGAGTTTTTAGTAGTGAATATAACGCTAAAGAAATGCTCAAAACACTCTCTAGTAAAGGTTTAAGAGTTATTATGGAGCCATTGAATTGATTAAGGATAATGTTGGCTTACCCTCTACTTAATATGTGTTGATGAAAACTGCATATATTCGTTTTAATTCAAATCTGTTGTTAAGCTCGACTTTATCCAAAATTAAGAACTCGCTTTATTTATCCGATAAAAACCCTAGCTTTTTGGCAAATACTTTTTCCACGTCACAGATTATAGATGAAGTTAAAAAAGTAAAACTACTGCCCTACAAAGGTTTCAGCTTAAGAGTTCGTGCAACGACTCCACACGAGTATCGCGTTGCGAAAAAAATGGATAAAGTCGAGCTAAGAGGATGTTTGAAAAGTCGTATTGTCGGTATCAAAAGTTCTAGATCCTCCTAAATCTACCGATAAATTGGGGGACTTTGATTCCGGTTTGCCACTTTTCAAGGGGAGAGGCTAGTGCCAAGGGGTCTCCCCAACTGGAGCGACTGGCGTGGGTTAGGGGGGATCTCAAAGTACCTAAAGTTACAGCAAAACACTTTTCAAACAACCTCTAGTAGACATCTCTGAAAAAGAATCTCCAGCCCTTATCCTATCTAGGTGAAAACTTAATTTCTGGAGATATCTAATTTATTTTAGAATAATCATTACCTAAAACAATAACTATATCTGCTGTAGATTTATTGATTTGTATACGCCCATCACCATTAGGAAAATCTGGATATTTAACAGAATTTTTCAATTGATGCTCATAATCAATAACATCCTGAGATCCTGGCATCCAGCTTGCAATAGATAAAGCAGCATTAATACTTTGTTTTTTTAAGACATAGATTCTGGTTTTAGACATTTTCCATCCGATCGAAGAAGTGTTAGGAACAACACAAATTCCAGGAAATCTTTTCAATAATGCTTTTTGAAAATTGTCATCTGCTTTCGGTGAAGCAAAATTAGAAGCATTAATGATACTGAAGTTAAGTTCTTTAGGAAATTTATACTTTGTTTCTAGTTTTTCTAGCTTCGGAATTACTTGGTCTTGAGCATCTTGCTTTGAAATTACTTGAGGGGAGGGATTTGTTTCTAAAGGTTTTTGAGTTGAAATATCTGACCCTAATGTTACTTTAGGTGAGGGTTCTGGATTAATTTTTGGTGTATCAGCCTTAGCCTTACCATCTTCTATTAATTTTTGAAGTTCACTTATTTTTATTTGAATATCAGTTACAGATTTGTTTATTCCATTAAACAAGACACTTGTCAAAAGTAACAACACTATAAGCTGAATAGCTAAACTTCTCCAATCACCTTTTTTAACATTAGATAATCCCCATTGATAATAAAGTTGAAAGACAGATTTAGTAGCAGATACAACCTGAGAAGTTTTAATATTAACTCGAGGCATAATAATGCAATCCTATTTGAGTTGTGGAAATTATCGCGTAGTGGTGAGACAGTGCTTGCTTCTTTGCAAGGCTATGAGCGTCAGGGCTTGGTGTAGGCTAATGCCAAGATGCTAAAAAAATGTATCTCACTTTTATCAGTACATACTGAACTACAAACTGAAGTTATTGCTTTTCGGATTATTTGCCAAGTTTTTCTATAAAACTGAAATTCTTCCAATTAAAGCAATAGAGATTTCCACAAATCATTTAGGGCTGCTATTTAGGATTTTTATTTAATTTTTTAAATATCCGATAAATTTAATTGTATTTTTTGCAATACCTCTTTAGAAGTATTTACTAAATTAAATTTATGTAGAGTTAATTCCATTGGGTTCAGCAAAAATCCTGTGACATTTGTAAATAAGCAATTGTGCGCCAGTATTCAAGGTTAAAAATCAGGTGATAAAAATTTCTTACTCATAATATTGACAAAATCTCTAATTGACTTAGAAGGAAATAGCCTTCCTATGCTGGTTTATGATCCAAACGGGTAGCTTGCTCTAGGGCAGCTTTTTCTTTGGCTCGGCGGACATAGGGTTGTAATTGGGCGCGATCGCAAGCTGTAAAGATACTCAGGTTTTCCAAGCTAATCCCCCGCATCAACATTTCTACACGCCAGGTTTGTTGTGCTTGGGCGATCGCTGGCGCTTGTCCTTGGGGAGTCAATAGTCCTTCACTCCATACTTGCCAACGTGTCTCAAGTTCTGATTCTGAGATGGGTGTACCTGTTTCATTCAGAAACATGGCTGTTTGAGCATCTTTACGACTTTTCAGCCATTTGATTAAGGGATTATTAGTAAAAGAACCGTAGCGTTTGCCCAAAATCCACTGATTTACAGGCACTTGACGGACAAATCCGGGAATCGTGATTTGCAAGAAGTGCCCTTGAGAATCGTAGATTTGATGTGATCGCTCCAAGCTAGTTATTTCTGTAGCGGATAACCCAGCCCCGAATAATACGTAAGCTAAAGCATAATCTCGTACTCCGAATTTCCTGGCTTGTTGGAGAATTTCGTGAACCAAACTAGCTGGTAAATCAGCTACATCTGTAGTGGTGAACCCTCCTTGTAAGGAGTTTGTTGCTAGTTCTGCTGAGGATGACATGGCTCCATGTAAAAACAACTCCACCAAATTTTCCAGAAAATCATCCCTATCCTCCCAAAGTTCGTGAAATTCGCTGGTGAACTCAATTACCGCATATCCCAAGATCATCCCATTCAGCAAACTGGCTAATTTCTCTGCCGGTAAGTAGGTATTTAAATGACCTTGCTGGATTACAGTAGCTAAATACTGAGCTACATAGCGGTTTGCCTCTGTTACTCCCCTGCCTAGTGCGCGGCGATTTTCTGCCGGGAATTGATCGGCTTCACCTACCACAGACCGGACGAACTCTGGCACTCGTTCTAATGTATGTAAAGTGTCACTTGCATAATCTTTAAGAGCTTGGTAGACATTGCCGGGAGGCGTTGCTCGCCGCACCAGCGACTCACCTAAATCCTTGAAGGCTGCGGACTCTTCCAGTACAGCCAAAAGCAGTCCATGCTTATTGCCAAAATTCCGAAATAGAGTCACTTCATTAACTTCGGCTTTTTCAGCAATTTGGCGGGTTGTGGTAGCGCTGACCCCCTGAGCAGAAAACAACTCAAGTGCAGCTTGAATCAGGCGTTGACGAGTGGAAATGAGTTGAGATGACATAGAAAAATGCAAGTGGCACTTGCAGGAAGTATGAGAGTTCTGCTAGCATAACAAATGTAAGTGATACTTGCTTTACTCTACTGTAACTAACTAGTAAGAGGGTGGATAAATCCTCAGTGGAATTATGCCCAATAAAAAGTAAATCACTTCATCATCCATCAACAGGAATTTTTATGACCGCAAATTTTGGGGCGATCGCTCCTGAGAGAGGCAACTCACCTCAACTCAGGTGGATAAATGTGGTATTTTTTGGTGTATTTCATGCCTTAGCACTTCTGGCTCCTTGGTTTTTCTCCTGGCCAGCACTAGGTTTGCTAGTGTTTTTGCACTGGTTATTCGGGAGCATTGGTATTTGCTTGGGATATCACCGACTACTGAGCCATAAGAGTTTCCAAGTTCCCAAGTGGTTAGAGTATGCGATCGCCCTCATTGGAGCGCTGGCTTTACAAGGCGGCCCGATTTTTTGGGTAGGTGGACACCGCCAGCATCACGCTCACACGGAAGATATTGACCTAGACCCCTACTCTGCCCAAAAAGGATTTTGGTGGAGCCATATATTGTGGATTTTCTACCCACGTCCAGAATTTTTTGACTATGACACCTATAAAAAATATGCTCCTGACCTAGCAAGACAACCCTTTTATTGTTGGCTAGATCGTTACTTCTTACTGTTGCAAATACCCTTCGCACTGCTCCTATATGCATTAGGAGGATGGTCTTTTGTATTCTACGGAGTGTTTCTCAGATGTGTCTTGCTTTGGCACTCAACCTGGTTTGTGAACTCAGCATCACACCTGTGGGGTTATCGCACCTTTGATGCTGATGATGGCGCTCGTAATCTTTGGTGGGTATCCATCGTCACTTATGGAGAAGGATGGCACAACAACCATCATACTTATCCTCACATGGCAAAATCCGGATTTTCTTGGTGGGAGATTGATGTTACTTGGTGGAGCATCCTAGTTTTGCAGACTTTAGGTTTAGCCAAAAAAGTTGTTTCGCGTCCTCCTCAAGGTGCAACTCACGGCTAAATTGCAACTAAATTATCATGAATTTGTTTGTTAAGCCGATTGCTTCTCGCAGTCGGCTGAATAAGCTACTACGCATTTTAATTGCATATTTACATCATGATCAATACATCTAGGTTTCGCCAGACGATTCTGCTAGTTGTCATCACATTTAACCTGATTTCTACTTGGCTACACTACATAGATAATGCATTATTTTTGGGTAGATATCCTGACCCCGCGTGGTTCACTCCTGTTGGAGTAATTAGTACTGTGATTGTAATGACTCCAATCGGACTGTTGGGATATTGGTTTTACACCAAAGGCATGTTTTGGTCGGCGTACTTTTTATTAGCCTTATACTCAATTACTAGTATCTCCAGTCCAGTCCATTATCTCTTCCCGATGGTTGCTCCTATGTCTTTGAAAATGCATAGTCTAATTTGGCTGGATGGAGTTATGGGACTGTTACTGATAGGTTTTTTGCTGTGGTCTAGTTTTGTATTGAAAGAGTGGCGTAGTACACTAGCTACAAATTGACATAACATACATAACTGAAATCGCTCTCCATTTTCTTTAAGTCTAATTAAACAAAATCTGTGACTAGCTATTTAACGGTAAAATCTAACGGTTTAAATCACCGCAATATATCAAGCGTGAAAACTGACAGCATTTTTTATCGCCTTTTTCAAGAACTTCCTAGCATCTTTTTTGAATTAATTGGCAATCCACCCCAAACAGCAGAGACTTATCAATTCTCCTCAATTGAAATCAAGCAAACTGCATTCCGTATAGATGGTGTTTTTCTCCCCAAACAAGGGGAAGAAAATCCGATTTACTTTGTTGAAGTCCAGTTTCAAGCCGACACAGAAATTTATTCCCGCTTATTTTCATAAATTTCTTCATACTTACGCCAAAATAAGCCTAAAAATTCTTGGCGAGGAGTAGTTATCTATCCCAATCGGCTTAGAGGATGACAAGACAACTCTAAGCTATGCAGGACAAAACTTTGAGAAGATGGTGAAGACAAAAAATAGGGAGCATTTTTGTGGCTCCCCTGGAAAAATATGTTTCCTGAATCTTACCAAAAAACCCTGCGTACCCATCTGAATGAAAGCCAGTATATAACCATAAAGCTTCTGTTGTTATTGCTACAAGTTCATCGACAGGTCAAACTCTCTGTTTTAGCTAGTGTCTTTCCCCAACCAATTCAATATGGTAGTCGTAAGCGAAACCTGCAACGCTTTTTAAACTTGCCTCGACTCAATGTTAAACTTTTGTGGTTTCCCTTGATCAAATATTGGATTAGACAAGTACAAACGGGACGGAACTTAAATCGAGATCAACGTCGTCGTCTCCAGAGACTCAAACACCATAAATATGGATATTGGATGCTCGCAATTGACAGGACTCAGTGGAAAGGACGGAATGTATTTATGGTGAGCTTAGTTTGGGGAACTCATGCTCTTCCTTTGTATTGAGAAATCTTAAAACAGGTAGGAAACAGTAATTTTAATACTCAAAAACGGCTGCTAAAAACAGTGCTGACTCTATTTAAGAATTATCCGGTTTTAGTATTAGGAGACCGAGAATTTCACAGCCCTAAACTGGCTCAATGGCTGGATGACAGGGGTGTATTTTTTGCTCTGAGGCAGAAAAAAGACCTGCATTTCCAAACAGCATTGAATCAGGAGTATCAAGTCCTGAAAAATCTGGGATTTAAACCAGGAATGTCTCAATTTTATCAGGGAGTGAGGTGCAATAAAGGGGATGGAATCGGACTATTTAATTTAGCGGTCTATTGGAGACGAAAATATAATAATCAGGGTGCAAAACAACCTTGGTATATCTTAACTAACCTCCCGACATTACAACAAGCATTGGCAGTCTATCGTTGTCGTTGGGGCATTGAACAAATGTTCAAGGATTGTAAAATCGGTGGCTATAACTTAGAAGATACCAAGGTCAATGACACCCGTTTTTTAGCCTTAGTCTTGTTGATTGCCCTGGCCTATAGTTTGGCGACAATGCAGGGACAGCAGATGAAAAAATTAGGGATAGATATTTATGCAGGACGTATCCAATCACACAAAGACCGAACCCCACGCCAGAGTAACTTTAGCTTTGGACTCTATGGACAACGATGGCGTTACGGCATGGAATTATGGGCAGATTCGGTCTTGAGTCTGATTGCACTCAAACCCCATAAACGGATCTATTTTCAGCGTGGTTTCTATGCCCTATTCCTTATGCAACAACCTTTATAAGTAGGTTGTCACCCTCTGAGCCCAATCGGAGTTTAGATACAGCAAATATCAAGAATTACAGTGAATTTTTCACTAGCCAGCGCATTAGTCGTATTTACCTTAATGAATTAGGTGAAACTGCATCATTGCTAGTTGGAATTGCTACGATGAAATTAGTGGTCGATGAAGAGGATACAGCAATTACAGCCGCTAGGCAGTTAATAGGTAGAACCCAGCAAGAAATTAACATTGAACCACAACGGCGGCAGTTACTAGAATTGATAGAGACAATTTTGGTTTATAAGTTTCCAACGATGAGTCGAGAGGAGATTGAAGGTATGTTTGGGTTAAGTGATTTGAAACAAACACGAGTTTATCAAGAAGGCAAGCAAGAAGGCAAACAAGAAGGGGCGCGTGAAGAAAAGTTTAGAATGATCCCTTTGTTGTTGAGATTGGGACTGAGTTTTGAAGAAATAGCGAAAGAGCTAGATTTGAGTCTAGAAGAGATTCAGCAAGAAATGCAAAAACAGCCTCCAAGTCAGGATATGTAACCTACAATCACAGCAGAATTCAGAATTCAGAAGTCAGAATGGGCTACGCACCGCTACACTAACAGAAGTCAAACAGTCTTTATACTTGGTTTTGAGACTTAGCTTGTGTAACTCACTAACTTAAAATTAGCTGTATCTTTTTTCATGGATTTATCTACATATTCTTACTATTTCCCATTCCCATTAATTTTTAATTTTTTCTATGATTTCGCTCTCCCCTATTCTTCAAGCGAGACTCTCCCAACCCCTCAAAATTGGCTCCTTTGAGGTAAAAAGTCGGGTTCTCCAGTCGCCTCTATCTGGAGTGACAGATATGGTGTTTCGCCGTCTCGTGCGTCGCTATGCACCAGATTCAATGATGTATACCGAAATGGTGAATGCTACGGGGTTGCATTATGTCAAGCAGTTACCCAAAATCATGGAGGTAGATCCCAACGAACGCCCAATTAGCATTCAACTATTTGATTGCCGTCCCGATTTCTTAGCAGAAGCAGCAATCAAGGCAGTTACCGAAGGTGCTGATACTGTTGATATTAATATGGGTTGTCCGGTAAATAAAATCACTAAAAATGGTGGTGGTTCTTCGTTGTTGCGGCAACCAGAAGTAGCAGAAGCAATTGTGCGGGAAGTGGTGAAAGCTGTTGATGTACCTGTCACCGTAAAAACTCGTATTGGCTGGAATGACAACGAAATTACGATTCTCGACTTTGCCAAACGGATGGAAGATGCCGGGGCGAAAATGATTACGGTACATGGACGCACTCGCGCCCAAGGGTACAATGGCAATGCCCGTTGGGAATGGATTGCGCGTGTAAAAGAAGTGCTTTCTATCCCAGTGATTGGGAATGGAGATATTTTTTCTGTTGAAGCGGCTGTGAGATGTTTAGAGCAAACTGGCGCTGATGGTGTGATGTGTTCCCGTGGAACTTTAGGTTATCCGTTTTTGGTGGGAGAAATCGATCATTTTCTGAAAACAGGAGAGATATTACCATCACCAACCCCAATTGGGCGTTTGGAATGTGCAAGAGATCATTTACAAGCTTTATGGGAATATAAAGGCGATCGCGGTGTGCGTCAAGCGCGTAAGCACATGACTTGGTATGCAAAGGGTTTCGTTGGTGCTGCCGAACTCCGAGGACAGCTAAGTTTAGTTGAAAGAGTAGATCAGGGTTTGACAATGATTGACCAAGCAATCGAAAAATTGGCTAATGGCTATGAACTAGAAGAAGAAGCACAAGATAGTTTGGTAATGCTTTAATAAGTCGATTTTAACCTAGCTTGGGGTGATATTCCTGGTTGCAAAAAGTGATGCGATCGCTTCAATACCACTATTTCAGTTAGGGTTTGAAATCTCCTTATGTAACTCTCGTTAATTTTGAATGTTTAACTAGCCAAAATGGAGGCTCACAATGTTAGTTTCCAAACACAATGATGTTGTAATCGTCCCCGAAATCCTCTCATTAGAAGACTTCATGGCAAATCCTCCAGAGGGGATGGAGTGGGTAGACGAGCAACTGGTAGAAAAAATAGGGATGACATTAAAACATAGTGAAATTCAAGGTAACATCTACTTTTACTGGAGAAGTTACATCAATTCCAATCAACAAGGTGGGAAAGTTTACACTGAAGTACCTTGTCGTACATATAAACAGGGCCGTCGTCCTGATGTAGCTTATCTAACGCCTGAGTTGGTAACTGAATTTGGTGATGTTCCCACTTTGCCACAGAGTTTCCCGTTGATTGCTGAGATAGTTTCACCCACCGATTTAGCTGAAGAATTATTTCTCAAAGCGCAGGAGTATTTACAGTCCGGTTGTGAGGAAGTTTGGCTAGTATTTCCTGAAAGTCGGTTAGTTTTTGTCATGACTAATAATCAAGTTTGCCGATTTAAAGCTGGTGATGTAGTTAGCACTCAAAAAGTATTACTCGGTTTTAGTGTAGCCATAGACGAATTGTTGGGTTGAAAAGGCGATCCATCTAACTAATAACCTCCAACTTGGGTTAATAGGGATTTTAGTTAATTGCAATATCTATTATCAGGCGTTCCGCTATGTTGTCAGCCTGTTTCAATCCCTAATAGGGATTTTAGTTAATTGCAATAACATTTTGTTCATCCGTTGGGATTCCTTCTTCGTTTCAATCCCTAATAGGGATTTTAGTTAATTGCAATGGGTTGGGAAATCCCCTTTAACGAGAAAAATTTCAGTTTCAATCCCTAATAGGGATTTTAGTTAATTGCAATCTTTAATTCCTCTTTTAATGCTTGAAGTTCTTGGATCTTCGTTTCAATCCCTAATAGGGATTTTAGTTAATTGCAATTCTTCTGAATAACCCAGGATTTCTAAAGCTTCAGTTTCAATCCCTAATAGGGATTTTAGTTAATTGCAATCTTACTTCAAAATCAGTACAATAATTACTCCAAGTTTCAATCCCTAATAGGGATTTTAGTTAATTGCAATAATAAATGTAGTCAGAAAGCCCAATCGTGCAAGTGTTTCAATCCCTAATAGGGATTTTAGTTAATTGCAATACAAGAGCAGCACCAACAGCAGTAATCGCAATTGGTTTCAATCCCTAATAGGGATTTTAGTTAATTGCAATAGACCTACTTTAACGCCTACAAAAATAGCTTCAGTAGAGTTTCAATCCCTAATAGGGATTTTAGTTAATTGCAATTCAAGGCGAACGCATGAAGATAATCTATCGGATGACTGTTTCAATCCCTAATAGGGATTTTAGTTAATTGCAATTTTGATGAGCAAGTTGACAAACAATTTAGGTATTTGTTTCAATCCCTAATAGGGATTTTAGTTAATTGCAATTCAATTTTCTTTGTATTATGCGATATATCTTGCAGTTTCAATCCCTAATAGGGATTTTAGTTAATTGCAATTCCAGCGACGAATAAAAGGCATATTATTACCCCTGTTTCAATCCCTAATAGGGATTTTAGTTAATTGCAATTTCTCAATCGCTTGAAGCACATCTGGAGGCACAGGTTTCAATCCCTAATAGGGATTTTAGTTAATTGCAATACTGCTACTCGTCCAGAATTTTCACCTTTGCAGTTTCAATCCCTAATAGGGATTTTAGTTAATTGCAATTCCTCAAAATTTTAATTGGAATTCCTACCTTGCTGTTTCAATCCCTAATAGGGATTTTAGTTAATTGCAATATTTGAGACTGATGTTAGCACCATCACCTTTAGTTTCAATCCCTAATAGGGATTTTAGTTAATTGCAATAGATATGCTTGAATTGTGTGATGTTAACATAGATGTTTCAATCCCTAATAGGGATTTTAGTTAATTGCAATTAACTGTGGCTTGAGTATTTTCGATGGCTTGAAGGTTTCAATCCCTAATAGGGATTTTAGTTAATTGCAATCGCTGGCTTCTGAAAGCGTTACTGTATTTGCTTTTCAAGGTTCAGTTGCGCAAATGAGTGAATCATAACACAGAGAATCGTCATATCACAAGATGCAAATCGCTGAAAACCAGTCACCATAAGGTGCGCGGATGCTTTGAAAGTACCATTGCCCTCAAAGTCTTGTATAGAAGGAGCGTACAGCCTTTTTCGCTCCTTCTCATTTTGTACACCTACCCATCCGCGCATTTGGGAAGAAAATTAATCTGATTGGCGATCGCTACCATGATTAAAATAAGCGATCGCCTAATCCTTGCATACCTTAATTGACCAAATCAGGGAATACCTCTTGCACCGCAGGATGCACTAAGCGATGATTCTGCACATTCACACCCTTAGCTAATGCTGGGTTAACCTCCAGTGCCAAAATTCCCAAATTCGCCAACTGGACAACATAAGGTAATGTACTATTATTAAGTGCCTGAGTTGCTGTCCAAGGTACTGCTCCTGGCATATTAGGAACGCCATAATGCACCACACCTTCTTCAAGGTATACCGGATTTGTATGGGATGTAGGGTGCAAGGTTTCTATGCAACCGCCTTGGTCAACGGCTACATCAACTATTACTGAACCAGGACGCATTTGTTTGACCAATTCGCGGGATACTAATATTGGCGCTCTACGTCCTAACACTAAAACCGCACCGATGAGCAAATCGGCTTCAATGACTGCGGCTTCAATATGAGCAGAGTTGCTGTAAAGCAATTCGACTCTAGAGCCAAAGAGTGTTTCTAAGTAAGATAAACGCTCGACACTCACATCTAAAATTTGCACGATCGCACCCATGCCCACAGCAATTTTAGCTGCTTCTGTACCGACAACGCCGCCACCTAAAATTACTACTTTGCCCGCTTTGACTCCAGGGACACCACCCAAAAGTACACCTCTACCACCTTGCTGACGTTCTAGGAATCTGGCCCCAAATTGTACTGCTAGCCGACCGGCAATTACGCTCATGGGGGTGAGCAAGGGTAATCTGTTAGCACCAGGTTGTTCTACAGTTTCGTAAGCGATCGCAGTTGTGCCACAATCAATTAAATTCTCTGTCAATTTGCGATCGGCTGCTAAGTGTAAATAAGTAAATAATATCTGCTCTTTTTGCAAAAATTTATACTCAGATGTCAGTGGCTCTTTAACTTTAATAACCAATTCCCGATTCCAAGCCTTTTCTGATGTGGGGACAATCTCGGCTCCAGCAGTTTTGTAGTCGTCATCGGAGAATCCAGCACCATTACCTGCTTGTGTCTCGACGAAGATGCTATGACCATTTTCTCGCAGCACCCGCACACTAGAAGGACTTAACCCTACCCGAAATTCTTGATCCTTATTTTCCTTGGGAACACCGATTTCCATATATCGCCTCTGATAATTTTTTTGTTTAACTGTAGCCTTCCAATCTCAAGCTTGCTACTTCCGTCTTACTAGTTCCGTATTAGAGATAGCTGGATTAGAGATACCTAATCTCTGTTCTAACTTTCTTAATTCAATCTGAGTAGCCCAAACTCTTACCCTTGACTATTGCCCCAGTATTTATACAATATATAAAGAATAGTAACAATTTATTAAAAGAGCGATTGTATAGCTCCCTACTAGGAAGCTCTTGCTGAATTTATCAAGTCATCTTGGCCTTCCAGCACTGCAATCAAGCTCATAAGCTACGAAGTGTAAGGTAAAAGAACGAGTTTATTCCTTAAACTTTTACCGCTTATCCTCACTTTTCAGGACTTCTACCAGAAGTCTCATATCAAGTCCCGTTTGCCAAAAATAAGGTTTCTTAAAAGATGACACAAACACAACCAACAATTACACCTAAACTAGAAGAGCCTAAATTTGGCTTTAACGAATATGCCGAACGCTTGAATGGTCGAGCTGCAATGATTGGCTTTGGTTTGATGCTGGTGATTGAATATGTCACCAATCAAGGGGTACTATCATGGCTGGGTCTGAAGTAGTGCCATCAACAAGCACAATCTGGAAGTTGTAAGCTAGTAATTAAAAGAGTTTCAACCAGCTGGAACAACCAGTTGGTTTTGACTTCAATAATTAATAGCGGAGTACTTCGCCCTAGATAGATTAATTATACTTATTCATAAATAACTGCCCTAGAATGTAAGCAAGAGAGGAATCGAAATACCTATTAGCGATTGAAATATCATAGACTTGCAACTAATATGTGCAAGGCGATTAATGAGTAGATTTCCTCCCCCTACTAAATAAATCATAACTTAGTGTCTGTCTTGAATGAGAAAGACAAATTATGGGTGAGGTATTCTTGGTAAATATACACAAAAGGTGAACTGGAACCAACCAAGCTGTGATGAATGCTGTATTACCTCGTTTTTTGAAGTCAACCTACCGAAAAGAGCCACTAATCAGTGTATTGATAACGATGGGTGTTATGGATGCCCTGATTGGCGGATTGAATGATAGCTGGTCGTTGTTTGCTTTTGGTTTGGGAACGGCAGGGATAGCGCTAGGCTTTAAGTTGTGGCGTTTTCAGCAGCGTCGTCCTTTACCAGAGGAGCCTGTAGTGCAACATTATTTGCCCTCTCGTTCTTCTAGTGCGCCTTTACCAATGTTAAGCGTTTCTAAGAAAAAACCACCTCTTTAGGATGTGCAGAGTTATGACTTAAAATAACTCTGCAAAATTTATTGGGTTTAACTGTATCTATAAAAGTGAGGAAAAAGAGTGAGTAGTGAGGGAAGAGGTGGCGGTAATTTTCTACGGCCGTATATTATCCTGGCATTTATGGCAGCTGTTGCCCTTCCAGTAAGTACCTGGGAAGGGTTTTATATTCATCAAGCTCATGCTGCCATTGAAGTAACGCCAAACTCCCCCCCAGCTAACACCAACTTTGCTAATGCTCAACTAATTTACACACTCAAAGGACATAACGGAACTGTTAAATCCCTCGCTTTCAGTCCAGATAGCAGAATGCTTGTGAGTGGAGGTGCAGAAAACGAGGGTGTCATTCGCTTGTGGAATTTAGCAAAGGGCAAAAAATTAGCGACTATCAACAAAGCACACAAAGCAGCCGTAGAATCTTTAGTGATTTCACCAGATGGGCAAACTCTGGTTAGCTGTAGCGATGACGATACGATTAACCTCTGGAGTCTGAAAAATTTAAAATTTACCCGCTCTTTTGTCGGACATACCAGTAACGTATTATCTTTAGCGGTGTCTCCTGATAGTAAAGTTCTCGTCAGTGGAGCTTTGGATGGGATTCGTCTCTGGGATTTGTTACAGCAGCGTCCTCTAGGGACTATAGTGCGCTTTGATAATTTGATTTATACTCTCGCTATTAGTCCTGATGGACAGACCTTGGCTAGTGGTGATAATAAGGGCGTAATCAAGCTGTGGAATTTGAGTACTGGTAAATTCATCAGTGAATTGGCAGCTCATTCTAGTGCTGTTAGCGATGTCATCTTTACACCAGATGGACAAACATTAATTAGTGCTAGCCACGATCGCACCATAAAACAGTGGAATATTAATACTGGAGAATTAGTCCGCACCCTTACAGGACATAATAACTGGGTAAATGCGATCGCCCTTAATCCCGATGGACAAACCCTTGCTAGTGCCGGTAGAGATGGAATTAAATTGTGGGATTTAACTACAGGCGAGTTAATAAATACACTGAGTGGACATACAGACTGGGTAAGTGCGATCGCTTTTAGTCCAAATGGTAAAATTCTTGCCAGTGGTGGATTCGATCGACAAATCAAGATTTGGGGCATTCCAACAAAACGAAAGTAACAACGATCAAACAAAATAATCGTGAAAGAGTAGACTGTATCCTCGATTTCTTTTAAGAAGTCGGGGATATCATTTTGACGCTCCTTTCAAACCTGAGTGATATCATGTTCGCTTCATTACTTAATTAAACCCGAAGAACCCCACCCCGCCAAAGCTACGCTTCGTCTCCCCTCCCCGCTTGCGGGGAGGGGATTAAGGGGTGGGGTGCAATGACTGTGGAAATCATAACTAATTATGCGAACATGATATGACTCGCCATAGCTGAACTTTTCACGTCATTTAGAAAGTCAGGCTATCGCTAACGCCGAAAGATTTCCCTAATCATTTCCCGTATCTGCTAAACTTTGGTCTTGCCTTTTTAGAGTTTTTGTAGTAAAAAATCAACCAAAGCCTAGATCAAATTTTGCTATAACTAGTCAAAATCAATGATGGTAGCAACCACCAGCGATGTCTACAATGGTCACTGAGCGACTGGTGAGCATCTCGGCTTACTTCGACTACGCTCAATACAAGTCGCTCGATGGAGCCGGAGTTGAACCATGTCAAAGTGCGGACTACGCTTACCTCAAATATTGAAGAACTGTGAATACTTGATGAAAATACAGCCAAACTAATATCTTATCCAGCAAATTACTGTAAGTATAAACATAGGTAATTTAAAATCATCTGTGCAGCTACTTGCCCTCTAAATCGGAACAATTTCTGAACTTAGACAATCTTAGAAATAGTCATCTCAGTAAATGCACTCGGTTAAAAATCGTGAACTCGTGTGAAGCCAAGGTTTGTAGCGTTTAACTGTTATTTTGAAGTAGGATAACTTGCTACTTAAATGATGTTTAATTTTCCCGAACTGCTTTTGATCCCCATTTCGATAGAATGACTAGGCAGAACCCTAAAACTAAAAACCGCTTTTGACTGCGACGCACATGAATCAACTGAACAATGGTTTTACGCTATTTTTAAGTCTGCTAGTCGAGGCGATGCCTTTTTTGCTTCTTGGGGTTTTATTCTCCAGTTTGCTGCTGTTTTTTGTTGATGAGCGCAAACTAGTAGAAAAAATGCCCAAAAATCCGCTGTTGGGTGCTTTAGTTGGCAGCATGATCGGCTTTTTGTTTCCGGTGTGTGAGTGCGGGAATGTACCAGTAGCGCGGCGATTCCTGATTCAAGGAGTACCCACACCAGTCGCAATTGGTTTTTTGCTAGCAGCACCAACAATTAACCCAGTTGTAATTTGGGCTACTTGGACAGCATTTCGAGATCAGCCAGAAATAGTAGTCTTACGAGTCGTATTTTCCTTAACAATTGCCACAATTATCGGGTTTGTTTTCAGTTTTCAAAAGGACTTAAATCCCATAGTCCAACCTGCGATCGCTCGTTATATGAAGTTTAATCCACCCGCGCAGCCCCAAACCAAACGCCGTGGTAAGCCTTACCAAGGACAACAGGAAGAAACAGTACCGAATCTGTTGCAATCGGGGACTTATATCTTAGGAGGAAAAGCAGGTATACCTCTACGGATAGATCCTAATTTAGTACTGCCTACCTCAGTCTCTACTGCTGATAAACCGCTAGCAGCTAAACTGCGCCTAGTTGTGGATAATAGCATCCAAGAATTGCGGGAATTGGGCGGAGTGATGATTTTAGGAAGTGCGATCGCTGCTGCTATTCAAGTCCTAGCTCCCCGTGAATTAATTCTCAGTTTGGGTGCTGGGCCCATTACCTCAATTGTGGTCATGCTGATATTAGCTGTAATAGTATCAATTTGTTCTACAGTCGATTCTTTCTTCGCCCTATCTTTTGCCTCAACCTTTAGCAGCGGTTCATTGTTGGCATTTCTGGTGTTTGGCCCAATGGTTGACATCAAAAGCGTTGGTTTGATGTTATCTATTTTTAAACCCAAAACTATCTTTTACTTATTTGCTTTAGCAGCACAATTAACATTTGTGTTTACTCTTTTCCTGAACTTGCACGTCTTTTAAGAAAATATTTGTCATTTGTCAGTTGTCCTTTGTCCCTTGTCATTTGTCCTTTACTAATGACCAATGACTAATGACTAATGACCAATGACTAATGACCAATGACTAATGACTAATGGCTAACAAAAATCCCAAATCTAAAATCCCAAATCTGTTACTCCCTTGGCTGGATGCTCTAGCAATTACGGCTTGGGGCATTTTGATGCTGAGATATTGGCTAACTAATAAGCTGAACCTGTTAATTCATCCAAATTACTTTTGGTTAGTGATTGTGACTGGTATCAGTTTCATCATTATTGGTTTGTTCAAGATGCAGGAACTTTGGCAACGGCGTCGCCGTGATGTTACGCCAAATACCCAGCATATTAGTTTATTTCCCCCTGGTTGGGGCAGTGCTTTATTGTTGACTACAGCAATTCTAGGTTTTATCGTTACACCGCAAGTTTTTGCTAGTGACAAAGCACTCCAAAGGGGTGTGACGACTGATTTATTGGGAAGCACACGTGTCAAACCCCAAGCCTTTCGCGTTACTGTTCGTCCAGAGGAGCGATCGCTTGTAGACTGGGTACGTACTGTCAATGTCTATCCTGAGCCAGATACATATACAGGACAAAAAGTCAAAGTGCAGGGATTTGTCATTCACCCGCCCGATATAGGAAAAGAATATTTGTTTTTAGCACGATTTGTCTTAAGTTGCTGTGCAGCAGATGCTTACCCTGTGGGATTGCCCGTCAAACTACAAAATAATCAAGAGCCTTATTCTGCTGATACATGGCTGGAAGTAGAAGGACAAATGGTGACAGAAAATTTGGCAGGTAAACGCCAACTTACCATTGCCGCCACCTCTCTCAAAAAAATTCCTCAACCCCAAAATCCTTATAGTTATTAGTTATTTGTTGATGACAAATGACAAATGACAAATGACAAATGACAAATGACAAATGACTAAATCTAAAGCATTCCAACCACTGGATCGGATAGCGATCGCACTAATGCTACTGCTAAGTGTGCTGATTGGGTTAATCATATTGCAAGGTGATGTGGTAGCCGCCCGTGTGCGGGACTTTTCCTGGCAAAATCAACAGATAGGGGCGGAAGATAACTCTTTCACCCTTACCTTTAGCCGCCCAATGGAAACAAGAAGTGTAGAGGAGAATTTGAAAATCGAGCCACCTCTAGCAGGTAAATTTAGTTGGGCTGGGCGGCGGATGGTTTATACACTCCTAACACCTGCGCCCTATGGCACGAATTATAAAGTGCAGTTACAGGGAGCCAAAGATAAGTTTGCGGAGCAAGAAGGCAATAATCGGGTGATCCAGCCTTTTACAGGTAGCTTCCGCACACGCGATCGCGTCATTCTCTACATAGGAACCGATAAAGAAGAACAGGGGCGATTAGTTTTATACAACTTAACCCAAGAGCAAAAAAGGGTACTTACTCCCAAAGACTTGATAACAATGGACTTCGAGTCATTTCCAGATGGGGAGAAAATTTTATTTTCGGCCCGCGCTAGTAATAACGAAGACTTACTTTCAGCCCAGTTGTACACAGTGACAACAGGCGTTTCTAGTAAATCTGAACAAGAAGCAGAACCAGGAGGCAAAGTTGACCTAGTTTTAGATAGTAAAGATTATCAAAACCTGAAATTTGACTTATCACCTGATGGGCAAACTATTGTCATCCAGCGCGGAAATAAAAATAATCCTGGCGACTTTGGATTATGGTTTATGCCAGCAATCAGTGACGGTTCAGCAGAAAAACCCGCCCCTAAACGTCTGAAAAGTCAACCGGGGGGAGATTTCATGATTACCCCAGATAGTAAAGCCGTAGCAGTTGCCCAAGGACAGGGAGCAGCAATATTACCACTGCAAGGTGATGCTAGTAAACCCTTAGATTTTCTGCCGCAGTTCGGTTTGGTACAGGCTTTCTCTAAAGATGGCTCTCAAGCAGCGATGGTAAAGTTTAATACAGATTACACACGAGATTTGTTTTTAGTGACAAACCAAGGTGTGCAGAAACAACTATTAAAAACCACAGGCTCAATTCTCAGCTGCCAATTTGATATTGCCTCACCCACCCTCTACTGTTTGCTGACACAGCTAGTATCCAAAGAACAATATATAGAACAGCCTTATGTAGTGGCTATTGATCTGAAAACAGGGCAACAGAAACCATTGTTAGTATTGCCTCCTGCTCAACGGAATGTGCAAATGAGTTTATCGGCTGACGGTTTGGGCTTATTATTTGACCAAGTAGTACCGCAGACAAACCCCCCAGCATCATTACCACCAAACACTTTGAAAACTGATGATGGAGATGCGATCGCAACCAGTAGCCTGTGGTTAATGCCTTTATTGCCCATTGCTGATGCTGCAACTGTTGAAATTAGACCAGAACAACTCCCCTTAGACGGATTTCGTCCCCGATGGCTACCTTGAGCGAATAATTCGTAATTGTGAGTAGCAATAACTGTAGAGTGGACACTATTAGAACTTAGGCATTGACAAATTAGACAAACAAGGAAATAAGAAGAAACTCCTTCTAACTGGCCTCTTCTAAATAAGGGACTCTGGGGAATTATGATGGCTGAGTGTTTTTTTGTGAGGTAGTTCTATCCGCCCAAACATTCCCGGCATTAAATTTGTGGGATTTTTCAAGGCTATTTTGGCAGTAAAACTACGGCTGTTGAGGTTTGCAGAAGGAATAATTTGACTTACGCGTCCGCGCACAGAACGGTTGAGAGCATGTAACTGCACTTCCACTTCATCTCCTGGTTTCACCAAGGAAATCATTGACTCTGGCACTGCAACGTTAAAATTGAGGCGATCGCTACTTTCCAATGTCAATAAAGGTTGGTCAAAACCCACTATTGCACTGACTTGTGTATGTTTCTTAGTGACGACACCAGCAAAGGGTGCTTTAACGATGCGGTGGTCTAGGTTAGTAGTCGCTGACTTTAATCCTGCTTGCACTTGCTGGACTTGGAAACGTGCTTTTTCTACTCTTGCTTGTGCTTGCTGGACTTGGAAAAAAGCCTGTTTTAAGCCAGCATTGGCTTGTTCAATTTCCTGCTTGGCTTGTTCAATCTCAGCTTGTGTTTGTTGAATGCGAGATTTAAGTAATGTTACCTGGGTATTGGCTGTATCTAGCTGTGACTGGCTGACTGCACCATCTCTTCGCAGCATAGCCATGCTTTGCTGATTTAACTGGGCTTCATCTAGTTGAGCTTGTGCTTCCTGCAACTTGGTTTTGGCTTCCTGTTGACGAGCCTTTGCTTGTTTGAGTTGAGCTTGTGCCTGAGTTTTGTTGGCTAGGGTTTGAGTTTGAAAAGCAGTCGCAACCGTTACACCTATCTGGGCTTGCGAAACTCCAGTCAATAGTTGATGACGTTGTGCTGGAATATATTGAACATCAATAATGGCAATAATTTGGCCTGCTTTAAATGTTTGGCCTTCTTGCACTGGCAAACTTTTAATCTGTCCCATAATAGGACTGGAGACAGTGGCTGTTTCTTCCGCTTCCAAAGTACCATTCAGGGAGATCCTACCCAGACTTAATGCTTTCTTAGTCAAAGTGGTTTCCACTTTTATCGGCTGGGTAGTGCTGGTGATAGTAGCATTAAATTTTTTAGCATTAGGAAACACAGATAAACCGATAAATCGCAAGCCTGTGATTGCAAAAAAGGCTGTCAGAATAAGAATATCGTGTTTCATCTAATACCTCTTTTATGATACAAACCAAGACGAATTCAGACGATTAATTATTCACTGAGGGATTTGTCTATTTGTGCGATCGCTTTCTGTTTGGCACTACATGGATGTCCAGTACTAAAATAACGTGAGTTCGACAGCTGCGTGACTGCACCAACCGTCCTTGGTAGTATTAGCGACAAAAGAGTGCCAGGGTCGAACATTTATTTTCGCTCTCTTCTCTAGGAGCAATGCTAGAGCGTAAAAGAATTAATCATCATGAATTTGAATAGTTTCACCATTGGCACGAGTAATACTATGGGCATTGAACTCATGGTCGTCATAGTTGCCAACTACGCTAACTTGTTCTCCTACAGACAGGTTAATGGGTTGTCCTAACTGAGGTTCTGCCTCAACGATGATTTGTCCCTTACCATCGTTGAGAATGAACTCGTCATCTAAAAGCTGAGTAACTTGACCGGAGATAGTCGTAACACGAGCATTAGGAAAATTTCCAATTTGGTTTGATGCTTTTTGCGCTTCTACCTTAAAAGGAATGAGCAACGCAAACAAAGCAGTTAGGACAATGGTGGGTGTAGGATTGAAATTCATTTGTGAAGTCCTTCAATTTGATGTGTAATTGACGCTTATTTCCAGATTGCCGGATAAAAGTAACGAGAAAGTAACAGCTCGATCTCGAACTGAGGAATTTTTTGACTACGAATGAAAATCCTGGCTGGCTAACCCAGTATTAATTGCTTGTTATGGTGAGGATGTAGGCGTGAATGGTAGCTTAATTTGAAAAGTGGAGCCTTCTCCCAAACGACTGTTGGCTATGATTTGCCCCCCATGTACCTGAACAATCTGTTGTGAGATCGCTAATCCTAACCCGAAGCCACCTGTATGGCGTGAACGTACACTATCTACTCGATAAAATCGCTCAAAGATATGAGGTAAATCCGCCTCTGGAATTCCAATACCACTATCCTGTACTTCTATTACCACCCAACGAGACTCAAAGAAAACTCGTAAGCAAATACCTCCAGACAGCGTGTAGCGGCAGGCATTACTGAGAAGATTTGTTAGTGCTTGCCGCATTAAATCTGGATTTATTCTCAACATTACCAATTGTTCAGGAAATTGGCTGGTGAATTCTAAGTTTTTTGCCTTTGCTGAGTGAGTGTATTCCTCTACTAATGCTTTCAGCCAGCTAACCAAATTGACGAGGTTAAGTGTTTCTAGTTTTAACTGTCCTTCATTTCGAGCTAAGAATAATAAATCACTAATCAGCATCCCCATTGATTCAGCGATCTGGTCAATATTTTCTAGAGAACTTTGCTGTTGACTAGGGTCAATTGGTTCAAGCAAAGCAAACTGAGCATTATTCCGAATTGCTTGGAGGGGTGTCCGTAACTCGTGAGAGGCATCAGCTGTAAAACGCTGTAATTGCTCGTAGGCTTGGCGAATTGGCTGCATGGCCATTCCACCAAGAAACCAACCAGTCAAACCAATTAGACTTAAGGCAATGGGTACACCTACTATTAAAAACAGTCTCAACGACCATAAAGTTTCTTCAACAGGCGCTAAAGAAGCGGCTATCTCTAGATAGCCAATTAATTGTTGATCCTGAAAAACAGGAACTGTTAATTGACGCAGCTGTTTATTGCGATCGCTTAACTCAATTGTTTGAAATCCTAGTTTATTATTTAACTGCTCTGATGGAGTAACACCAAAAAACTCTAGTAGTTGCTTTTTGGGAGTGTACCAACGGGCATAAATAATTTTATTCTCAAAGGGCAAAGCTTCACCACCCAAGATGGGGACATCTTCAAGACTAATACGTTGTTCTTCTTGGTAAAGTCCATCTTCAACGCCAGCCGCCATCAACTGAGTTGTGTTGTAAAGTTCTTGGTCAAATGCCCGCAATTGCTCTTTGGCTTCTAAAAAGTAAAGTATTGTTGCAAAGATAACCAGAATACTTCCCATCGAGAGCGTAAACCAGCGAGCTAGGTTACGCCGACTGCGGCTGAACATGTGAGGAATTAGCGATCGCATGATTCAGGGGCAGCTAATCGATATCCTATACCATAAACAGTTTGTAGCCAATCTTCTGCTTCTACCATCTGTAGCCGTTGCCGCAGTCGATGCACTAACATCGTTATTGCTTTACTATCTGGTTGTATATTCCACTCCCAAAGTGCCTGTTCGATTTGATCGTGAGTGAGTACTTGTCGGGGATGCCGCAGAAAATATTCCAGCATTTGAAACTCTCGACCCGATAACTGGACTGTAACTTCCTGGCGTTGTAACGTTAGAGTGTTGAGATGAAGTTGTAAGTCGGCTAACTCTAACGTGTCACCTTGCCAGAGTGGCGCTCTGCGTCCCAATGCTCGTACTCGTGCCAACAGTTCGAGCAAACTAAAGGGTTTAACTAAATAGTCATCTGCACCAACATCTAAAGCAGATACTTTATCCAAAATTGCATCTTTAGCTGTGAGAATCAACACTGGAGAAGTTTTTCCTGCTTGACGATACTGTTGACACAGACTAAGACCACTAATCTTAGGCAGCATCCAATCTAAAATTAACAAGTCGTAGTCTCTCTGAGTCATCAACCACTGGGCTATTTCACCATCTTCAGCACCATCTACAATATGGCCGACTTTAGAAAGCGCACCATGTAGTGGTTGTAATTGAGTTACATCATCCTCTACAACTAAGATTTTCATTCACCATTTTGCTGTACTTCCTTTTTATTTTCCTATGATTAATTAATAATCAAACTTTTTCTGTATTATGGCTCGACCTCGCTGGTTACAATTTCTAATTAACTTAGGACTAGAGTTTTGGCTGCCAATACCCTTAATCGGACTGTTTTTTTGGTTGAGTACGGGTTTGCTAACACATCAAGTATTGAGCTATACCTATGGCACAACCGCCCAAATCCACGCTAACTCAAAAAATCAAATTCAGTTTTCTGTTTCACTGGCTGTCATGTCTATTGAAGCTGTAATTCACCGCAAAGAAAAGTTAACTGAAATTAAAGTTTACACTGCTGATTCGGTTTTAAAGCAAATGGAATTTGAGTTTCCTGTGACTGAATTTACTCAAGTTGATGCAGCGATCGCTCAAACTTTAAAATTACCAGTAACAGCAATAAAGCAGTTAATACGTTATCGGCTTGAGAACTAATACCAAATCGCAGATATGCCCTGACAACACATCTAGTTCAAGCAAGCCATAAACTACGAATTGTTCCTATTTTTATTGTCATCAACAAATTCATTCTTTTCAAAAGAAAAGCATTCTCAAAGAAGAATTACCGCTTTGGTAGCTTCATGGTTTGCTTGAGTCGTATGCATTTATGATCGCTTAGGATTGAAGAATTATCATTGAAAAGTAGATACTTCCATGTAAATGTATATTTAATTACCAAGCAATGCGTTACAAAATGTATTTCAGGAAAAAATCATAATTTATGTGTTAAGGCAGATGCGGTTATAAAAAATCAAGTATAATTTGAGGCAGTTTTTTCATGTAAAAAACTTTATCAGCCAGCCAATACAGTTTAATTTTTAATGTATCGGGTTTCTCCTCTCTCTCACCTATCTTCAAAGGCGGACAGAGTTCCCCTTGTACCTCTTCTTGACGCGGCAGAGCATCATAGTGTTATAACGGCATCAGTCTAGATACAAAATGGGAACATCAATTGATGATTAATTGCTGGTGCTTGAAGAGAGTTAAACTTAGCTTCTAGAGCAAACCCTGATTAGACACAGTTTATAAGCAATGCTAATGCCAGCACTGCTGAATATTTTTAAGCAGGTGAGTCAAGAGTGATGAATGAAGCTGACACCTCAAACAAGGGGGCTGTGATGGAATCCCTAAATTCTGCTAATTCGCCACAATCAGAGCAGGCGAGTTGTCCCTTTTACTCAGTTGTGCCTAATGACAATATGACAGTTAAAAAACTGCCACTCCTCATGCCAGCTGAAGATACACAATTTTTACAAGATACCACCCAGCAGGACTGGGTTGCAGAGCCTGAAAGCGGCAAACAAGCACTTATTGACTCGGAATTTCAGAACCTGCTGGCATTGAACGAAGAATTACGTGCGGCTAATAATAGTTTGTATGCACAAGTGGAGCAGCTAAAAGACAACCTAGCTGAGTCTGAAAAGGTTTTGCAGTGGCAGAAAACGCGTTCTAGTGTTAGTGAGTCGATGCTCAACCAACATACTCAGGAATTAGCTGCGGCTCAAGAACAGATAAAATCTCTATTTCAACAATTAGAAACTGCTGTACAAACTGTTCAACGTCAGGAAATTTTCACTGATACTTATAAAGCACAGCTACAAATTAGCCAACAACGCTTGGCCCAGTTAGAGCGAGAATGTACGTTGCTACACACTAATAACAACGAACAATCTCAGCAGTTATTGCAGTCCGAAAATGTTTGTCGGGAGTTACGTACTAGATTGATGCGACAACAACGCCAGACGCTGCAATTCAAAGCAGCTTTGGAAAAATGTCTAGATACATCGGTTCCTAGCTATGACTCCTTAGAGGATGCTGCAAAACATCCTAAAGACATAACTAGTAGCCAAGGAAGATTTTCTAGAAAAGCTCGGTCTTTGTTTCCTAACGCCCAGCCAATTCAACCTTGGTCATTAGAAGAAGAATCATTAAGTAACGATCTAGATAATTCTTGGGGTGAACCCTCAGCACCAATCCCATTCCAAAGAAATGAAGCCTCTGCAACACCCCCATCATCTCCTTGGAATTGGACAGTTAAGAAAGACACGCCAACACCAACACAACCAGCGCCATCTCCAAAAGCTGATGATTCTCCAGATACAACTGAAGCGGTTTCACCTGCGGATTCATCAAATTTAGATCAGCAATTAGATAGTTTAATCCAAATGTTTTTCACCTCCCAGCCTGCATCTACATCACCACCACCTGCTGCAAAAACGGATGTTAGTGATGTTCCTATTTGGGAGACTTTAGCAACAATCTTAGAAGACGAAGAGGAATTAGAAAATCCACAGGAGGAAGATTTGGAGGCAAAAATTAATCCTCCTGCAACTACCTCTACTCCTTGGACGACGGATTCTGTGCTTTCACCAGCCAATAACTTAATGCTTTCTTCTAATCCATCTCATACCGAAACGCCTGTTGGAGAAACTGAAGACTACTGGTCAGAATCACAATTGTCAGCAAGTGATTTATCCTCAGAGTCATTAGGTGATAACACCAATGATGACAATTCACCTTCACCAGTAGTTTATCCCCAACGTCCACCCAAGGGGCGTAAGTCATTGGCATCTGTAGAACTGCCGAATTTTCGCCCCAAAAGTTAGGAATTAGTTGTCATTAGTCATTTGTCTAATACTAATGACTAATGACTCATAACTAATTCAGAATCCTTGCTTCTGACTTCGGAATTATGGCTTCTGGGTTGCTTTTTGCTACCTGACTTGGCGATCGCGGTTTGCCTGTGGCGATCGCATAATTAATCGCCAATAACCACAGCCACAAGCCTGGATTCCGGGGTTCTAGCCAAAAACCTACCCGGTTTAAGAAGCGCGGCAACCACGGACTTAATAAAGCATTAACCAGGGCATGACGACCGAAGTTGAAATAACTACCAAGCCATCGCCCTAAATCTCTAGGCCCAGCAAGTTCCCAAATCCATAAAAGCAAGGCAGGATTTTTCCTAGCGGCTTTGAGTGCTAAACGGTTAAAGGTTAACCAATCACACCGATCTTTGATAAAGTTATCTGCCACCTCTGGTGGTTCGTCTGCTAACAGCCCAAAAAAAGTATTGAGCATGGAGTTAATCCGTTGCGGTGGTAAAAATTTCCCTGTGGGAACCATCATGCCTTTGGAAAATAGCCAAGTCACGGAAACGTTGCTTTGATAGGCACGAATTTGGTTCAGGTGGCGGAAACTCAACAAGTCATGTTTGAGAGCAGTATCCAACAGCGTTGTTAAGCGCTCTAAGTTGCGAACTAGGGAACCAAAACCGGTGAAAACGAGAGGAGATTGAAGTGATGCCGCATCGCCGATCGCAATCAATCGATCGAAGGCAACTGTGCGATCGCGACTACCCACACTAAAATGCCCTGGTATATACCCAAATGTCGGCTTCTTCCACACCAATTTGTCCATATCGCACCTGCGATACTCTGGCAAAATTGTGAAAAAGTCCTCGTACATCTCTAGCAAGGAACCGGGATTTTCAGCATTAACTTCGTGGTAATGAAATAAATAAATCGTCAGTTCCTCATCTGCTGCGGGAAACAATTCCCAAATCAACTGCCTTCCCCGCGAAATATCCCCATGACTGTAAAGAACGTCGCCATATTGGGAATCCCATACTCCCGGATCAAATCCGCTCTCAATTGCCGCTCCCACTGTCGGACAGACACTATCAAAGGCACGACCACCATTTAATTGCCAAGCGATGGGGGACGCAGTTCCCATTGCATCTATTAGCAGTCGTCCACTTACTTGCTTCTCAATTTGACTAGGCAAGTGCTTGACTTGCAAAACTACCTGTGATATATCAATATCTGCACGGATAAATTCTGTTTCATCCCAAATTTCACCGCCTGCCGCTTGCAGTTTTTGCCCACACATTTGGAGCCATTTGTCGGAATCCAAGCCTAAATTTAGGACTGTGGGTGTGTGGAGGACGGGCGATCGCAGTTTGGCTGGATTATTAGCATCAAAAAACTTATTGAATCCGTCTTTGTATTCCCTGGCAATGATGGTTTCTAACTCAGCGGGGGTGACTAAACCCAAGTTAACCAAGCTTTGAATCTCGTCGCGCGAAATATTCCATTCTCGGTTCATCCGCCCAAAGGGCATTCGTTCCACTAGCAAGACTTTATATCCGAGTTTTGCCATCAATGCTGCATGGATTGCACCGAGTGCGCCACCGATGTAGATAATGTCGTACTGGGCATGGGGCAAAGGAGTGCTGAGTATTGAGTGCTGAGTGCTGAGTTTATCTCCTTGTCCCCCGCTCCTTTGCGAAAACACTACTTGACGCGGCTGCTGCGGATTCCGCACCCCTTCGCGCCATCGTTTTTCCCACCAATAGGCACGAGTTAGGTCATATTCACCGTTGGGCATTTTCTGAAAATACTTGACGGTAAGGGGGTAAGTAGAACCTAGTGCGGCAAATATTGATTGCTGGGATAAATCAATTGCTGGCGGTTCTGGGTAATGATGCGGAAAACGGCTTCTGATTTCCTTGCTCAAGCGTTGCAGAATTTGTCCTTCACTGGGAAAAGGTTGTTCTGCCCAGCGAAACACTTTCAGATAGGTAGTTCGTTGCACCGACCAGACAAATACCGAAAGTTCTATAGGCAAATCCGAAAGACTCACTCCAGTAGGTGTATTAGCACTGGGTATTTGAAGGCGAAAGCCTTCCGAGGTAAGGACTTTTTCTCCATTTCCAGGTTCAAAATCTGTTTGTAACCAACTACGCACAGTTTCTGTTTCCGGAGTTGGAACTTCTAAATAAAGGATTTCTTTCATGTTTTCCTGACATCTCCCATCAATCTACTCACTAAGACAGATTTTCTTAAGGCACAAAGTAGGGTAAACTCCGCCCTATTAGTTTCATAAAGATTCAGTGAAGAAATTTTAAGAGTTTGTCAAATTTATTGTTCATTTTGTATTTCTGTAAACCCACGCCATGAATTATCCCATTCCAGACAGTCCCCAAGAAATTATTGCCCTACGACAACAGCCGATTGATGAAGAACTAGTTGCCAGTGCGATCGCTGGAGTCATTAAAATTGTCCGCGCTCAGGGTCAATCTTTGGAAGAATTGACCGCTCAGTTGCTCGCAGACGATCCACTGCTGGATCAGCAACAACGCCGCTGGTTAAGCCAATTAGTCGCCCAATCCTGGGAAAAGTTCTCCTAAAATCTTGCATAAGATGAAGTTTTGGTCGCAGCATTAGATTTCTAAGTCTGTACCTAAATGTTGGCGATGCCTGCGGCGGGCTGCGCCTACGCATTTTCGGTATAGGAGTAATAATAATGGTCAGTATGGGATTGGCAATTGGGTTGCTGTTTTTGTGTTTATGGCACAGAAGCCATCAAATTTACCATATCAGCGTTTTACGTTGCTTATGGATTTTACAACGTTCTGAAACGGAAAGACCTCTGGCGCAAAGCAGAGGTCTTTTTTGGGAGCAATCTTTATGCTGTTGGAGCAACACCTGGACACATAACTCAGTTGAGCGATCGCTAACTAACTAAGTAAAAATAAATACATTTGAAAGCCTTGACAATAAATAATCGTAGTCAGCGGCTCTAGCCATTTAAAATCTTATGCAGAGCAATAAATCGCTCACTACGAACAAAAGTTTTATTTTAGATTTAATTATGTCTACCTACTTATCCACTGATGATCGCTTTCAACCCATCAATCTTTTTGAGTACGAAAAGCTAGCAAAAGAATATCTATCTCAAACGACACTTGATTACTACAGCAGTGGTGCTTGGGACGAAATCACATTGCAAGATAATCGTGCTGCCTTTGAACGAGTCAAGCTGCGACCTCGAATATTAGTCGATGTGAGCGATCGCAATCTAAGTACCTCCATTTTAGGGCAACCCCTGCAACTACCTTTGTTAATTGCACCGATGGCTTTTCAATGTCTAGCCCATCCAGACGGAGAAGTTGCTACGGCCCTAGCTGCTGCATCAGCTGGTGTAGGTATGGTGTTAAGTACAATGGCAACAAAAAGTATTGAAGAAGTGGCGACTGCATGTAATCAGTTTCCAGATTCTCTGCGGTGGTTCCAGCTTTACATCCATAAAGACCGGGAATTAACTCGTGCTTTGGTAGAAAAAGCCTATAAATCAGGCTATAAAGCACTTTGTCTAACTGTGGATGCACCCGTTCTCGGACAGCGCGAGAGAGATAGACGTAATGAGTTTGCCTTACCCCAAGACTTACATCTGGCTAATCTTGCTAGCATCTCAGGGCTAGATATTTCCCATGAAAAAGGCGAATCTGGGTTATTTACTTACTTTGCCCAACAACTAAACCCAGCAGTTACTTGGGACGATTTGGAATGGTTGCAGTCTTTATCTCCATTACCTTTAGTCATCAAAGGAGTTTTACGCCCAGATGATGCTGTGCGGGCTGTAGAATATGGAGCCAAAGCAATTGTTGTTTCTAATCATGGTGGCAGACAACTCGATGGTGCGATCGCTTCTTTAGATGCCCTAGCTGAAATAGTAGCCGCAGTGGACGGTAAAGTAGAAGTGGTCTTGGATGGAGGCATTCGTAGAGGCACAGACATTCTCAAAGCTCTGGCATTAGGAGCAAAAGCAGTACTAATCGGACGGCCTATTTTGTGGGGACTAGCGGTAGCAGGACAAATCGGCGTATCTCATGTTATCTCACTCCTACAAGATGAGTTAAATGTGGCAATGGCCCTTACCGGCTGTGCCAAAATACAGAATATTGACCCTAGTTTATTAGCCCTGCCACGCTTTAAGTCGGAGAACTGTTAAAAATGTGATTCCAGCAAAACTTTGAGAAATAATTTTCAGACTTGTTACAAAATCTCTTAATTAGAGTATACTAGTTAAGGTTAGATACAAGGGCGGGTGGCGGAATTGGTAGACGCACCACACTCAAAATGTGGCGGCCTTACGGTCATAGGAGTTCGATTCTCCTCCTGCCCACTACCAAAGAAGTGCTAAAGAGGTTAAAAACTTATGCGCCTGAAAAGATGGGAATCTCCCCGTAAAGAAGGCAGAAATGATAAAGGTAGAGGCGGTTCTGCTAGGAAGCGTCAACTGAAAAAACAAAGGCAAATGTTACGCCAAAGACTTAAAGAAAGTAACAAAACAGACAATAACAAAAACGATAGACCAGGGAAAGATAAATTTATCTTTCCCTTATTTTTTGGGCTTTTATTTTAGAAAAAATTGAAGAAGAATTCAGGAGTCAGAATCAAGACGCTCGCGGACTCGCTAACGCTGCGCTATCAGTCGGGGATTAAGACCCGCGACTTTCTTGTTGACCGCCAAATCTACAATTTGGAGGGGGTGCAAAAACGCCCTTTATTCATCCGCCAGTTGCACAGAATTCAATTCTGAATTCTGGCTCCTGACTCCTGAATTCTGTTTTGATAAAATTTAGAGATTTTTCGATACAGAGACTAAATTAAATCTGTCTGTAATAAATTTGGAAATCATAATAAAAAATTATTAGCCATTAAAATATCTAATTTTAATTCAACCTCTTAAGCGCATACTGACGTATAAAATCAGCAGACTAACTGGCTAGTATTTTACTTTTCTACCTAATTTAGTAAGTAGTATATACTACTTACTATACAGTTTCTCTCTAGGAATTTATCGCAATTATAATGCTTGGATGAACTAACCAAAAATTAATTATGAAGGAAGTATGAATTTTGTCAAGCAGTGTCTAAAATCCTTAACATAAAACAGTAAGCTAAGACACAGCAGTAAATAATTCTAGTATTACCGATTAAGCCAAAAGTATACTAAAAAGGCAATTGCACCTCCATGTGTTAACTTCCAACAATGACACAAGCCTACAAAAAGTCAGGAGTCATCCAATCCGAATATTAAATAATTGGGATTGGTCTAGGTAATCTATGAATTGTTTTCTTGGATACAGGAGTTATTGATGGTGGCGAGAGTGCTTCTACCTACTAAAAAAGTGCTTGATTTTCCTATTACTGCTTTACGGTTTGACGACCAGATACAAACAATAGTGAAGTGGGCGAGTAGGCGTGAGAGTAAAACTGTATATGTAGCCAATGTACACATGCTCATTGAAGCCCATTGGAATCCAGAGTTTGCCACCATATTGCGAAATGCAGATATAGTTACTCCTGATGGTATGCCTCTGGTATGGATGATGCGAAAAATGGGGGCGCTTTACCAAGACCGTGTGGCAGGGATGGATATTTTTCTCGCATTGTGTCAGTTAACTCAAACACAAAATCTGAGCATTTTCTTTGTAGGTTCCCAAACAGAAATTCTGTCTAGGATGCAAAACAGGTTAGAGAAGGAATTTCCACAGATAAAGATTGCGGCAATGGAACCTCTACCCTTTCGTCCCCTAACTGAAATTGAAGACGAAGCCTTGGTTAAAAAGATTAACTCTAGTGGTGCTAGCGCTGTCTTAGTGTCACTGGGATGTCCCAAACAAGAAAATTGGATAGCTCAACATAAGGGTAAAATACAAGCTGTAATGATTGGACTGGGTGGAGTTTTCCCAGTTTATGCCGGAATTTATAAGCGCGCACCCCGCATAGTTCGAGACTTAGGACTTGAATGGCTGTATCGATGGATTCAAGAACCGCGCCGACTTTGTGGCCGCTATGCAAAGACTATTCCACTCTTTATATGGCTGGCTACGAAACAACTATTATCATCAAGTCGGATTGCAGGGGTCTTCCTTCACGAGGCTGGGGATTAAAGAAAAAGAAATAGGGTAAGACTGACTCTAAGCGTTTCATCATCAAGAGAACCAGATTTTAGATGCTAGGAAAGAATTTATGCCTGAAGCACAAAAATTCAAGGGTTCACCTGAAAGTGATGAAACAAGGAAAGTGCAGGGATTCCCACCAATCAATGTCTTGCTGTAAAAACCGATTATCTGAAATCAACTATTAAAGTACTTGACATTAACCCAGGACTAAGTGTTATATTAACCATAGTGAAATTGTTGGGGCGTCGCCAAGTGGTAAGGCAGCGGGTTTTGGTCTCGCCATCCCTGGGTTCGAATCCTAGCGCCCCAGTTAATCTAAAGACAGGCTGTTATACCTGTCTTTTTGAGTAATTAATTGCATTTTTAAGATGTGTCTCAATGCATATAATTGATTGTGTAAATGTTACTTATCAGGAGATTTGAGAGCTTGATCTAAAGTCTTCCGAGCCAGTTCTGCTTTAGCTCGTGCTTCCTGGTAACGCACATTAGCTTGGGCAAAATTTTTGAGAACTTTAAAACCTTCCTTGAGTCGAGTAATTTCCTCTTCTGTCACCGACTCATCGGTAAACAGAATATCAACAGCTTTCCGAATTTCCAACGCTTCAGCTCGTGACTCCTGAACTTTCAGCTTGAGCGTCGCCAGGTTACTCAGAATCTGGACAGCTTGTGTAATGGTATCCTCACCACTAGTAGTATCAATAGTTGACTCTTTTACCTCAATTAATTGTTGAGGGCCAAATCCTTCTTCCAGTTCCGTGGGTAGCTTACCTGCATCCATCAGTTCCATTAGCTGATCCATTGCTTTATCACGGGCTTTAGCTGAATCTTTTCCAGAAACAGTAAGGATAATTTCTGGACTTTGAGCGAGAGTGTATTGAACCATATTTGAGCAGAAAATTTGCTGATTTAACCAAGCTGAGGCAAGTAATTATATCATTTTGCGTGTCAGATCATTTGGTTTTTCTCCCCCTTTCCCTTTCCCCTTTCGCCTTTAACCGAACCGTATTGCCTCTACCCCTGCTAAGTCGCTCAAAATAAAACTTTATACTTAAGAAAAGAAATAATTTTCAATAGGAGGGGAGAGCAATGGCTCCCAGTCCCACCATCATGCAGGCTGTGGAACAACTGGGCTACCGTGTCACCGTTGGTGATGTGGCAACTCAGGCAGGATTGAACGTCGCCGAAGCTAATCAAAGCTTGTTAGCCCTGGCGTCTGATGCTGGCGGACATTTACAGGTAGCGGATTCAGGTGATATAGTTTTCCTCTTTCCACAAAATTTTCGAGCAATTTTGCGTAATAAATACTTCCGGCTACGATTGCAGGAATGGTGGAAAAAAGTCTGGAGTGTTCTGTTTTACCTGATTCGCATTTCTTTTGGAATTTTCTTAACTGTTTCCATCGCCCTGATCGCTATTACCATCTTCATCATCGTTACTGCTGCCAATTCAGATCGTGACGGCGACAATCGGGGCAGTAATTTCGGTGGTGGGGGCTTCTTCTATTTTCCAAATTTATTTTGGTATCTTAGCCCAAATTATGACACCCACTACCAGGAACCGCGACGTGGAAGCGGGGAAGAAAGCAATCTGAATTTCTTTGAAGCTGTGTTTTCGTTTTTGTTTGGCGATGGTAATCCGAACGCCAACTTAGAAGAACGTCGTTGGCAAGAAATTGCTACGGTGATTCGGAGTAACCGTGGTGCAGTGGTAGCAGAGCAAATTGCCCCATATTTGGATGACATTGGCCAGGGATATACCAGAGAGTACGAAGATTATATGCTGCCCGTTCTGGCGCGATTTAATGGGCAACCAGGGGTAAGTCCAGAAGGGCAAATTGTTTATTATTTCCCAGAGTTGCAGGTGAGTGCAGTTAAAAAGCGCCGTCATGCAATATCAGATCACTTGGAGGAATTTCCCTGGCGTTTTAGTGCCGCAAGTTCCGGGCAAATTATGTTGAGTGCTGGGTTAGGGATACTAAATTTTGTTGGTGCTTTAGTACTGGGAAGTTTATTGAGAGATGGAACTGTTGCCGTCCAGTTAGGTGGACTGGTAGCTTTTGTACAAGGAATTTATTGGCTGCTATTGGCTTACGGAGTAGGTTTTTTAGGTATACCGTTATTGCGTTATTTCTGGATTCAGTGGCGTAATCGCAAAATAGGCGATCGCAATCGCGATCGCCTTTCCAGAGCAAGGCTATTGGCAAATCCTGATTCACTTTTGCAACAAAAAATCAACTATGCTCAACAATTTGCGACAGAAAAAGTCATTGGCAACGAAGATTTAGTGTATTCTAGCGAAACTGACTTACTCGACCAAGAAGTTGAACGTTCTGCAAAAATTGATGCTGAATGGCAACGGCGCTTAGAACGTGGGAGTGGGGAATAGGGAGCAGAGGGGCAGAGGGGCAGAGGGGCAGAGGGGCAGAGGAGCAGGGGAGCAGGGGAGCAGAGGGGCAGGGGAGCAGAGGGGCAGAGGGGCAGAGGAGCAGGGGAGCAGAGGAGCAGGGGAGCAGGGGAGCAGAGGGGCAGGGGGAGAAGAATTAATAATCAGTCCCCAATGCCCAATTCCTGATTACTTCGCCTGAATTGGTGTTAGAGCTACACCTTTATAATAGTGTCCCAAAATTTGCAGGTGGTTCACTCCTTGCCGAGCCAGATTGTACGCCCCCCACTGACTCATGCCTAAACCATGACCATAGCCAAGGCCTTGCAGTACAAAACTACCATCAGCCCCCTTGGTGACGCTAAATTTTGTACTTTTTAACTTGAGGGCTGTTCGCACTTTCTCGCCTTCTAGCAACTTCGTGCCCTTGTTGCCGACAATTTTTAAAACTTTAACACTGCGGAAAGGTGAGTATGTCTCTGGAATCATCGCCGTCACACTGCCCACCTCAGGAAATTTAGCGCTAATTTCACTGGGCGAGAAGGTTTTCACCCAATTACACTCGCGGATATTTTGATCGTAGTCTTGAACAGCACGTAGGTAGGGGAGAGTATTTCCCCAAACATCTTCTACGTTTTCAGTGTGTCCTCCAGAACAAGCATGAAAGACTGAGAGAATAATCCGGTTTTTATAAGTTAGTACCTGCCCTAGAGTAGAATCCACTGCGGCGTAAGTCGCAGGAGATTCACTGATGACACCTTTGTAAATTTGCCAGCGATCGGGGGTATTGCCTAAATCGTAAACAGGATTATTTCGTTGTTTTTCTCGTTCGTAGAGGGCGTAAGTGCGGGCTGCGATCGCTTGGGCTTTTAGTGCTTCTTGGGGCCAGCTAGCATTCATTTCGCCACCAAGAACGCTGTAGAGATATTCTTGATCGTCAACCCAGTTAACAGCCGTTAAGCCTTTTTCTGTGGGGACAACCAGAGTTCTGCCTCGATACCAGCGATCGCCAATATAAACAAATCCTTTACCAGTTGGCTCAATCCAAAATAAACCAGACTGCCACTTATCTAAAGCAACTCCACCAGGAACGGCTTGGGCATAATATGCACTCATCGCTGGCAACTGTCCGAGAGTCCGGCCAGTACTATCCTTAACAATTCCAGTGGTAGAACTGCCCACTTTTACCTGATTAACGCCCCTCTCAATTGCCACGCGCAGGATTACAGACGCTTGGGCTGGGGCAACCAAAGCTATCCACAAAAATATACTTACCCACCAATGACGTACTTTAATCTGGGAAAATAAAGAGCCTAAGTAAAGTTGGAATTTCATACCGATCATCTAATCACACTAGTATCTAATTGACGCTCTTAACTATGGCGTCTACTACTTTAAGATGAGACAGTTCTCCAACGCGGGAGGTTGCCACCTCCTACTAATTATGCATTTTACTTTAGCTATCAGGTAGAAATCAGGTGAAGGAGACAGGAGGCAGGGGGAGAATTTCTCTCCTCTACCTGTTTCCAATGCCCAATGCCACTAGTTTTTTCTCTTGTTAGGCATTGCATTAACACCTGCTAAATTAATTGGGTGAAAGCAGATCAATGCATAGTAAAAAGATGCAATCACTTAGCGATGGCGCAAGCACCCACCGAAAGCGATCGCATTGCTCAAATATATTCCAATTCGGTTGAGAATACAGTCAAAAATTTGTTGCAGTAATTGGGGAAAGTAAATTGTCCAAATCTTACTGCTGTGGAAAAGAAACTTTTGTTCTTCGATTTACGATGCCAATACCTTTTGAGAATTGCTCACTTCATTAGCGATAATTCCAATTAAATTCAACTTACTCAAAATTTCTGTTGCTTGAATCAGTTCGGTTCGAGTCACTTTCCCCATACGCTCTACCATTACAATACCACTGCAAAAAGATGCCACAATTCTGGCATCAACCTTGCCTAAAATAGATGGAGCATCTATTAGTACTAGGTCATAATTTTGCTCAAACGCCTCTATTAGTTCTTTCATTCGTTGAGAACTGAGCAACTTCACTGTGTCTTCTGGTTCTGGTCCAGCAGTCAAAATATCAATGGAGGGATGAATGGGCTGGATATAATCTTGAAAATGAGTAGTTGTCTCATCAACTAATAACAGAGATAGTCCCCAATCATTAGATAGTTCCAGGATTTTGTGCAAGCTAGGATTATGTAGATTAGCGTCAATTACCAATACTCGTCTATGCATTCGGGCAGCGCTAGCTACAAGCCCTAATACTAAGGTTGTCTTTCCTTCCCCTGGTAGTGCTGAAGTAAACATCAGCGACTTGAACGGTAAGGGATATTTTAATATTTGAATATTTTGGTAGATCATATCCAAAGTTTCATGGACGGGCAATTTATTACTGACTTCTATTACAGAAGAATCTGAGCTTCTTCGGTTGTTCCAAGGCAGCCCAATCTGCCGCTTTTTGACACCACGTGACGGTAGTTTTGGTACCGATCCCAGTACACGTAGGTTCGTCAGTTTCTTTAAATCTCCGGCATAATAAATAGCGTCATTAAACTTTTCCAAAATCAGGGCTGCTAATATACCTAAAATCGGCCCAATTACTGCTCCTCCAGTCAGAAGTAATAATCTGTTGTTACCCATATAAGTACCGACAGAAGGTTCTGCCAAAACTTGCCAGTTGTATCCTTCCTGAGCAATTTTCAGTCCTAATGACTGTTGCACTTGGAGTAGTTGTTCAAGGTTTTTGCGACTAGTTTCTACCTTTGGCAGCAGACGATTATACTCTGCTATTAAACTTGGGTATTTGTTTAGCTCAGAGCGTATTTGCTGTTCTGACTCGACTAGATTTTTTTCATTGGCAGTTAGCCCTAAAACACTTGTCTTTACCAAAACAAACTCATCTACTAACGTTGGGTCAACCCCTAGCATTTGTCCTTTGAATAAGGGTTTTTCTTTACTAGTATTAGTAATATTTTTTACCTCTTCTCGTAAGAGCGAAAGTTGACTTTGACGTTGCTGCTTTAATTTTTGTACCGATGGGTAATCATCTGTATAGCGTAGCCGCTCTTTAGCCAATGCCAGTTCAGTTTTTTGAATTTCACTTAATAATGCTTGATAGCGGCTTGACTGATTTAAACGAGAAGAAAGTAGTGTGTTCTGCTGAGACGAAGAGGCTATTAGTTGCTCTAGATTATCGTAACGAGCGTTTACATCCTGAAGGTTGGCACGAGTGGTTTGTAGCTGTTGTTGAATATCCGCTAGAGATTCTAGCAGAATTTTGCTTTGGACTTCGGGATCGAGTAATTTATGTTTTTTACGAAACTGTTCTAAGTTTTTCTCAGCTTTACTTACCTCTTTTTTGATCTCAGGTAGACGAGTATTTACAAAAGCTAATCCCTGATTCAAACGTTCTTTTTGTTGCTGTTTATTGTAGTTTTGATAGACTTTCTGTAGAGCTTGAAGCACTCTTTGTGCTTTTACTGGATCTTTATCATTAAAAGAAACTTTAAATACTTGATTAAAAACTTTATTTGCTCCTATGCCTCCTGCTTCTGGAGTTACTTCTAAAGGCGCTTTGTTGTTATGTTGTTTTTGACCATTGATATCTTGTAAAGTAAGCTCAGGATAATCAGAATGGAGTAAATTTACAGCTTTCTGAAGCAACTTAGAACTCAGCATGAGTTTCATCTGAGTAGTGGAATCAACAACTTGAGAATTTGAATTAGTAACCTGAGTATTTGACTGTGACCCTTCAGATAAATTGGAATTCACCAATATCTGCATATTACTCTGGTAAGTAGGTTTGGCATTGATAGCCAAGAGGCTAGCAACTGACATAACTACACAGGAAACCCCAAAGATCAGAAAGCGTCGGCGAAGCAAAATAGTAGATAGTTGTCTGATGTCAACTGCGCCTTGTGTTGAAGTAGTAACCTGTTGCTTTTGATTCAGACTAGTCTTAGCCACTATTAAACTCCTCTAATATCGAAACACTATATTTATTTGGAAGATTTATGAGAAATATGAAATGATTTTTTACACCTAATAGCTGCGATCGCATACTTAATTCTTCCAACAATGACAAGCTAATTTGGCACAACATTATGCCAATTGGCGCTTTCATGTTCATCAATTCATGCATATAAATTCTGAATCAGTGTTAGAAGGATAAATTTTTAATAAATATTTTATTTAAGGAATAAAAATCTTGACGAAAAATTAATTATTTTTCCTAAGTATTTGAGTATAAAATTATCCAACTCATAATATTACTAGATATATTATAGTTAATTTAATAACTTGTAATAGAAAAAACACATTGATAAAAATATTTAAACCATAGTATTTGTATATTCTTGATACATCTAGTTAACCGTAAATTGTTGGTTAAATAGTTTACTTACTCGAAAAATAAAGCTACTGTTTATTTGCTTGATCTTATGATTGCGACTATTAAAATATAAGATAGAACTTGGTTAATTTTAGATTTTAGATTAGAAGCGTTCAATAGGAAATCTAAAATCTAAAATCGTTAGACTGAGCGTAGCCGTACCCTTCCAGGGAAGCTACGCGTAGCGTTACACAGGAAAGTCCAAAATTTAAACGCCTACCTTGGTTAACTCTATTTCCCGCCGTCTGGGTACTTCATGAATCATAAAATCGTAAGCCATATCAGTACGGGGGAAAATAGCACGAGCTTCCTTAAGAAGATCCTTTAACTCCAAGGTATTTCCGGGAGCATAGCGAGGACTAAAATGACTCATAATCAGTCGATGCGCGCCAGCAGCTAAAGCTGTTTGCGCTGCCATTGTGGTTGTGGAATGCAACCGCTGGAAAGCCATATCTGCATCTTGATGGGCAAAGGTTGCTTCGTGAATTAATACATCGACATCATCAGCTAATTCCACTGCACCATCACAATAAATTGTATCTGTACAATAGGCAATCTTTCGACCAATTTCTGTAGGGCCGCACAATTGGGTGCCATCAATCACCCGTCCGTCTGTAAGGGTAACTGTTTCACCCCGCTTGAGTTGACCGTAAACCCGACCAGGAGGAATTTGCAATGCCTTGGCTTTTTCCACATCAAAGCGTCCGGCTCGGTCTTTTTCGGCTACGCGGTAGCCGAAAGCTGTAATTCGATGATGCAAATTACCGCAGCTAACGGTGAAGTCATTGTCTTCATAAATTATCCCTGGACGGATGGCGTGAACTTTGATCGGGTAAGAAAAATGCGTGTAAGAATAACGTGAGGCGGATTGAATGTAATCATTTAATCCAGGTGGCCCATAGATATCAATTCGTTCCACATTGCCAGCCAAGCCGCAAGTAGCAAGAAGTCCCATCAAGCCAAAGATGTGGTCGCCGTGCATGTGGGTGATAAAAATTCGGGAGAGTTGACTGATTTTCAGTTCACTCCGCATAATTTGATGCTGAGTACCTTCGCCACAGTCAAATAACCACAGTTCTGCCCTTTGGGGTAATCTCAGAGCGACACTGGAAACATTGCGCGATCGCGTGGGTACACCGGAACTCGTCCCTAAGAATGTTATCTGCACAGTGTTCTTTAGTCTTCCTATTGCTCAATTTGCAGCTCTATTTTCTATAGTGGCACGGTTATTGAGCAAAATATTTAGGAATTTGAGCATTGGGCATGGGGCAAAACAGTTCCGAGTTTCGTTAGCAGGGCATTTAGCCTGTTTCCAGTTTTGAGTAAAGAAGTAAGATTCCCCAGCAGTCTTGAGGAGCATGGAGCATTTGTTACTAGTTACGATCACAATTTAGTATCTGCAAGTGACTAGATAATAAGTTGATAAATACCAAATGACTGCTGTATTATTGGTTGTGTTATGACTTCTTCTTGGGAATCGAAGTACATCTCTTAATACAAACATAAGCTTGCACTCAATAGTTGATTTTGGACTGAAACAGATAGATTGTTTTTCTTAGTCAAATGGCTTTAGAAAAACTTCAATTTCTTTGCTTCTCATATCTTCGGAATGGCGCTCCAACTGAGTTAAGTCTCTATTTGCAATTAAGGAGAATGTTCATGAGTTCTTTCCGAAAAGTCTTGCATACACTGTGCTTTATCGTTTTTCTTGCATTCTGGCTTCCTTCAGGAATCGCTCATGCTGTACAAGTTACATCTTTGGTAGGGAGTCCTACGCAATTAACGATTACCACCTTTAACGTCGAAAACCTCGATCCTAAAAAGGAAAACGTCTCTAAGGTTGATGATAGGTCGCCCAGAAACGTCGATGATGATGTGAGAAACGGTAAGTTTACAGCTTTGGCAAACCAGATTGTTACTAATCTTGAAAAACCAGATATTCTTGCTTTGCAAGAAGTACAAGACAATGATGGAGCTGAGTTAAGTTCTGTAGTTGATGCTACTCTGACTGCTGACACTCTAATCAGTTCTATCCAATCTGTAGGAGGCCCAGCCTATGAATATCGGGAAATTCCTCCTCAGAACGGACTTGATGGAGGCCAACCAGGTGGCAATATTCGGGTAGGCTTTTTGTTCAATCCTCAACGAGTTAAGCTACAAAAGCTTGAACGCTTTGCGGACGATCCAGCTTTTTTAAAAAGTCGCAAACCTTTAGTGGGTGAATTTACTTTCAACGATATTCCCATCACCCTAATAAACAATCACTTTGCTTCTAAAAGTGGAGGAGCAGCTTCCAACCCAAAACGGATACAGCAGGCAACAATTGTTAACAAATTTGTCGAAAATCGCTTAACTACTGACCCAAATGCAAATATTATCGTCCTTGGCGATCTAAACGATACTCCAGACTCCCAGCCGATTAAAATCCTTGAAGGAAATCAGCTGAAAAATTTGGTAAACAAAATTCCTCAAGATGACCGCTTCTCTTATGTCTTTCAAGGGAATAAGGAACAAATTGACCAAATCCTGATTACCCCAAATTTGTTTAACAATGGAAATCCTGAGATCAATGCTGTTCACGTTAACGCAGGGATTTCTGGAGTAGTCAGCGATCATGACCCTGTGATTGCTCGATTTACTCTACCAGCGATTGGTGAAACTACTCCCATTCCATCAGTCCCAGTTAGCAGTCCTGAACCACCAGTTACACCAGGCACAATTCTTTCTGGTGTTACAGGAGACGATTTACTGGAAAAACTAGACAGCCTTTACTCCCCTCGTGCTAGCCTCGGATATGGTAGTGCCCGTGATTTGCTCTACACCAAAATAGATAACCAAGGCGGTACAGTAACGGACATCTACGCTGGTTACAGTGTTCCGCTCGACCCAAATTCAGATAAACCCAGAGAGGAAGCAGCACGACACAGAATCAATGCTGAACACGTCTGGCCGCAGAGTATGGGAGCTGAAGGCCCAGCAAAAAGCGATTTGCATAACCTCTTTGCTTCACGTATAGAAATTAACAGCGATCGCGCCAACTTTCCATTTGGAGATATTCCTGATAATCAAACTATGTCTTGGTATCTCGATGATGATGAGCTAAGTTTCCAACCAAGTCCGCAGGATATTGACAAATACAGTGAATTCAGACGGGGATTCTTTGAACCACGAGAGGCGAAGAAAGGAGATATTGCTCGGGTAATTTTCTATTTCCGCACAGTCTATCCAGAACTGGCGAATGCAAGCTTCTTTGAAGCACAAAAGGACACTCTCTGTAAGTGGCAAGCAGACGATCCAATTGATGCTGGTGAGGTAGCACGCAGTCATGCGATCGCTAAAACACCCCAAGGTAATGATAATCCCTTTGTATTAGATTCTACCCTGCCCCAACGAACCTACTGCAACTAAAAAATACATAGGTCTTAACTCTATCCTGGTGGGAAGAGTTTTAGACCTGCATTTTTGAGAAATTGAGCAGATGGGTTTTTCGACAGCCGTTGAAGTTGCAATTGGTTTTATAGGGAACTCCAAAAAATAAATTATCCCGTTTGAAGTTGCTGACTGTTAATTGTGGGATATTTTTTTATTTGGAAGTCCCATAGCAATTTTTTTATGTAATATTCTTTACAAGCCGATCGCGAATTGTTTGGAGTTGGTTTTGAGTTTTAATTGGCTCTCGTGGTGCTGGCAATTCAGTATTCGGCCAGTTAGGTAAATCATTGCAGGGACATAACAACGCCGGCATCCCGACGTTTCGCGCAACTACTGGCATACTGCATCGGCTGCAAGGTAGCATATTCCATGTTGGCGTCAACAATTCAGCAATAGTTTCATGTGTACCCTCAAGGTAACAATCACCCGATTGCGATGAAATAATTTTTTGCCAGCATTCTTCAAATTCTTCACTATAGCGATCGCCATTTAGCACCGATTGGGGCAAAAAGCTTGCCTCACCGTTGCCCGTAATCACTCTCTTACCTAACTGAAACCAGTAGGCAAGGTATTTTCTTACTTCTTGTTTGGTTGCCATATTACAATTCTAGATTGTTAAATTTCAGATTTGGGATTGATTTGAATCAAGAGTTAAGAATCTTGACTTCTGAATGTTCCAGCATCTCCTTTATTTGGCAATGGCGAACCAAGGATGCTGAGATTGAGAACATGACCACTAGTCACTAAATAAACAGTTTCACTGAGTGAAGCTAGCTGGCGTACTAAAGAACCGAGGCGATCGCGGAACATCCTTCCAAGGGGATAAGCTGGTATCACACCCCAACCCACTTCTTCTGCTACAAACAGCATATCAGCAGCAACCAATTCCACCGTCTCCAAAAACTCTGCAAGGGTATTTTCCCAGCTAGATTCATCCTCTTCTAGGAGATTAGCAACCCAAGTCCCTAAAGAATCAACTAAGAGGCAAGTATGGGGTTTGGCATCAGCGAGGGTAGCAGACAGTTCTACAGGTACAGATAAAGTTACCCAATCTTGGGGACGACGTTGTTGGTGTTCTAAAATGCGTTGGTGCCACTCTTGGTCATCTGGGTTATCGGTGGCTGTTGCTATATAAACAACTGCTTTTCCTGACTGCATAGCTAAAGTTTCTGCCCATTCACTTTTACCAGATCGTGCTGGCCCTGTTACTAAGATAATTTTACCCAAAGTTTTTTACCCACTCAGTGCTGAGTGCTGAGTGCTGAGTGCTGAGTAAATTTCAGAAGTACTCAGTACTTCCGCACTACGGTAAAAGCCCCGCCCCTTGTGGGCGGTCTTTCAACTCAGCACGGGCTAAACGCCCCGCTTCCGCTAACAGCACTTAGAACTCAGAACTCTTCATTGAGTATTTTAACAAGAGAGACAGGAGGCAGCCCCGATGAATAAATTTCACCACATTTTTTTACTTCATGGGTGAGATTTTTGGTTTCAAATAACTTTTAAGGGATAAAATTAGCACCATCATCATTAGATGTTACAACTGGCAAAAGCCAAAAATCCCAACTACCCCATTCTTAATTATTCAATACTACTGGGGACAGCAAACTTTAGGATGTTTTTATGAACGCAGGCTTAAAACGCATTGAAGCAACTCTACACGATTTAGGCAATCGCGGCACTGCCTCTACTGCCGAAACAACTGATTCGACAACAAAACGGCCTTTCTCCTTTAGAATCAGCGTCGGAGCTAACGAACCTACAGAAAGTACACAAATTCCATCCTCTCAGGATGAGGAAGTAAAGTCACAAGGACAAACAGTTGACTTAAGCGTAAATACTGAAAATTATTCTCCTTCTGACCAAAATTTCTTTCCTCACCATGAATCTGTGCAGACCTTTCAAGCAGAAGAGAATGGTAACAAAACACCCAGCCTACCCAAGTTGAAAACTCCGACCTTTAGTAGCCATCGCCACGGAGCGAATCCAGCATTGGCGATGAATCTATTGCAAGAAATTCAGGAAACTGTTGCTGGTTGGCAAACAGAATTGCAAAATATTTTGAAACAGATTCAGGATATTTACTTAGAAGGGCCAATTGTCAATGGCTGGTTAGAATCCAATCCCCCCGAACCAGAACCAGGAGGAACTGCGACACTGCGCCATGCAGAAGTTGACCGCCTGATGAACTACGTAGAAGAAATTTGTGCCACTGGTGGAAAAGTATCTTATCAATCATCTATTACTGGCTATCGCCTCTGTGGTGTAGACGATACTGGTAAAGTTTGGTCGCGTCCATGCCCACCGGATCAGGTTCCCAATGTTAGTATGGCGATCGCTCGTTACCAAAAGTTACGTCAACTGCTAGGGCGCAAGCAATCTTTGGAAACCCGCCTTAGTCAACTGGCGCAAACTCTTGTAGTTTTACACAGTCATATTCAACAAACGTAAAGTTTTAAAGATTATTTCCGAATAAACTCGGTTGGTAGGTCGGTAACTTTTGGTTTAGATTAACTCTCAGCAGTTATAGCGTTGGATTTAGATTTTAATCTAAAATCGTTCGACTGAGCGACTTGCCTTGAGCGTTCGCATAGCGTCTCGTAGAGAAGTCGAAAGGAGCCGAAGTCCCAAATCTCAAATCCAAAATTCAATCTATGCCAGACATCCAAATCTCTGCCATTATCTGTACCCACAATCGAGATACCTATTTAGGGGCTGCAATTGATAGTCTTTTAGATCAGGATTTTGCTGCTGACTTTGAAATTGTGATAGTTGATAATGGATCTAGCGATCGCACTCGTGAGGTTGTAGAACAAAGAAGCCACAATCCGCGCCTGAAGTATGTTTTTGAACCCACCATTGGTTTATCTGTCGCCCGCAACACGGGTGCAAAGGTAGCCAGTGGTGATATTCTTGCTTATCTAGATGATGATGCCGTTGCCAGTAAGGGCTGGTTACAAGTTTTATATTCTGCCTATTACAATAATTCTAAGCTAGCGATCGCAGGCGGCAAAGTCACTCTCCTCTGGCCCACAGGAATTCAACAACCACGGTGGCTATCTCCGGGACTAGCTGCAAATCTGGGTGCATACGATTTAGGTGACGGTAACATCTACATTGAGCAACCTGGCTTAACACCCAGAGGCTTAAATTACTCTATCCGCCGCAGTTTCCTCGAAGAAATTGGCGGTTTCGATCCCCATCTCGGTCGAGTGGGTAAAAATTTATTATCTAACGAAGAACTGCAAATGACCGAATTTGCTCTACAGCGTGGTTGGCAAGTTGCTTATCTTCCCGAAGCACTCGTCGCTCACAATGTAGCCCCAGAACGCCTCCAACGCTCCTGGTTTTTAAACCGGGGCTGGTGGCAGGGTATCAGTGAATGTTATCGAGAACAACTCGCTGGTAAAGCTGGGATCGCTCAATTACAGCGAGGTAGCGAACGGTTTGTGCGAGGCTTGTATAAGGCTTTACAGTATTTCTCCGATCCAGCAGAACGGTTTGACAAACTGGTGTATGCTTACGGTCAGATTGGTTACTTAAATGCTGCTATTCAAGGTCTTTTATCTACATCAAATAAGAAATAACCAGTAACATAATTTTTACTCAATATGTCATCTAAAATACCAGTTTCAGTACTAATTCCGGCAAAAAACGAACAAGCTAACTTGCCTGCTTGCCTTACTAGCCTCAGCAGAGCAGATGAAATATTTGTAGTAGATTCTCAAAGTACCGACAACAGCATTGAGATTGCTAAAAGTTACGGTGTAAATGTCGTACAATTCAACTTCAATGGACGCTGGCCTAAAAAGAAAAATTGGTCTTTAGATAATTTGCCTTTTCGCAACGAATGGGTACTAATTGTAGATTGTGATGAGCGCATTACCCCCGAACTTTGGGAAGAAATTGAGCAAGCAATTAAAAACGAGGAATATACAGGTTATTATCTCAACCGTCGCGTATTTTTCTTAGGAAAATGGATTCGTTATGGCGGGAAATATCCTGATTGGAATCTACGTTTATTTCAACATAAAAAAGGTCGCTACGAAAATCTCAATACAGAAGATATTCCTAATACTGGTGATAACGAAGTTCACGAACACGTGATTTTGCAAGGGAAAGTTGGGTATCTCAAAAATGATATGCTCCACGAAGACTTCCGCGACCTTTACCACTGGTTAGAACGGCACAATAGATATTCCAACTGGGAAGCCAGGGTTTATTTTAATATTCTTACAGGTAAAGATGATAGCGGTACTATCGGCGCTAATCTATTTGGTGATGCCGTACAACGCAAAAGATTTTTGAAAAAAGCGTGGGTACACCTACCATTTAAACCGATTTTGCGTTTTGTTTTGTTTTATATAATTCAACGCGGTTTTTTAGATGGCAAAGCGGGATATATCTATGCTCGTTTACTGAGTCAATATGAATATCAGATTGGCGTTAAGCTTTACGAATTACGCAACTGTGGTGGTCACTTAAATACTGCAACTACGCCGAAGGAGGGAGCAGGGGAGCAGGGAAGCAGAGAAGCAGAAGCAAAGCTATTGACCATTGATTCCTGATAATGACTAATGACCAACCTTTCGTAGATTTACGCAAATATGACCAATCTTGGTTTGACCGGGGGCGTCCAAGTTGGTATGTTTTATTATGGTGGTTTGTGCAAGCGATCGCTTTTCCTCTAACTCCTCAACCGTTAAATATTCTGCGTTGTGCTTTGCTGCGATTATTTGGCGCTCGTATCGGCAAAGGTGTATTAATTCGACCTACAGCCCGCTTTACCTACCCCTGGAAAGTCACCATTGGCAACTACAGTTGGATTGGAGATAACGTGGTTTTATATAGCCTCGACCAGATCCATATCGGCGAACATTGCGTAGTTTCCCAAAAAAGTTACTTGTGTACTGGTACTCACGATCTCCAAGATCCTGCCTTTGGGTTGAAAACAGCAAGTATCACCATTGAAAATGGTACATGGGTAGCGGCAGATTGTTTTATTGGCCCAGGAGTGCAAATCGGGGCTAATGCTGTAATTGGCGCTCGTAGTAGTGTTTTTACTAATATGCCTTCTGGGCAGGTTTGTTGGGGAAGTCCCTGTCGCCCCAAAACGGCTCGGATAAAACTCGATCCCTCCACAACCCCATAGATTTTTTATAAATAAACATAGTAAGGGCGTGCAGCTAGCTGTGCGCCCTTAACTTTTCCATATATATATTTATTTGTTTTTGGGAAAAGAATAAAAGTGCGATCGCTATATAGCTTTTTCTAATAAAAATGAGGTATGTATAGCAATCCTATTTGATTCCTTCTAGGAGAAGCAAGCGGCGTTTGAGGAACAAAACCCAATATTTCCGGGGCTTTGTTGGTTTGCGCTTTTCTTAACCCAACCGTATTGATATATACCCATTCTGTGGAAATAGTTAACTTTTAATTAAATCTTTTTAATTTCAAGTCCAAAATTTGTGCATATCTAAAAAAACTAGCAGAAAATATGATATACCAAATCAGCCAAGAGATAGTCTAGTCTAAATAGCAAAATTTTTTTTCTCATTCCAACAAGTAGATGATAAGGTGCTATCTGTCACACATGTTCATCAACTTGTCAAAGGTTTTATTTTAAAGGCAAATAAATTCGATAATTTTTTAAAATTTAATAAGAGGCAAGCATGAATTTTAATAAAAATGAAAAGCCTGTTATTTTAATAGTCGATGATACTCCTGTTAATCTACAAGTATTATTTGATTTTTTAGAGTATTACAGCTTTCAAGTTTTAGTAGCTGAAGATGGACAAAGTGCCATTAATATGGCACCTTATGCTTCACCTGACCTGATTTTGCTGGATATATTAATGCCAGGAATCGACGGTTTTGAGACTTGTAGACTTTTGAAAACAAATCCAGCCACTCAAGATATTCCCGTAATATTTATAACTGCCATGAGTGACAAGGTAGATAAAGTCAAAGGTTTGAATCTTGGCGCAGTAGATTACATTACCAAACCTTTAGATTATCAAGAGGTTTTAGCTAGGGTAAACACCCATTTACGTTTACGAAATCTCACAAAACAACTCACAGAGCAAAATAAACGTTTAGAGACTGAAATCTTGGAGCGCCTGCGGGTAGAGGAAAAACTACGATGTCATTCACATGCATTAGATGAGTGGAACAATCGCTATCAAGCACTAATTCAAGCAAGTGGTCAGATTCTCTATGACTGGCACTTACATACCAATGAGATTAAATATGGTGGCAATGTAGAGCGAATATTAGGTTACTCTATGCCTGAGATGTTGGGAGGTTTGAACCGCTGGCTAGAATTGGTTCATCCTGACGATCGCAACTTCTTTCACAAAGAGATTAACCGCGTTTTATCCACAAAAGAGCGATTCCATCTTGAATTTCGCGTATGTCGTAAAGATGGCATATATATCACAGTTGAGAACAACGGCTATATCTTTTTAGATTCTACAGGTAAAGTTGCTCGGATGGCGGGCTTTGTAATTGATATTACTGAACAGCAAGCTGCGCTACGCCAGCACAAAGATGCAGAACATAAAATCCGTGAGCAAGCTGCTTTGCTTAACATCACCACAGACGCGATTATCGTTCAAAATTTAATTAACCAAATTCAATTTTGGAATAAAGGAGCTGAACATCTTTATGGTTGGATGGCAGAAGAAGTAATGGGCAAGAATGCCAATCAGCTTTTTTATCAAAAGCAAAGTTTTTGCCAATTGAAAAACATCCAGGAAACTTTAGCTGAGAGTGGTTCGTGGCAAGGTGAATTACATCAAGTCACAAAACAACGCAAAGAAATCATCGTTGCTAGTCGCTGGACACTGGTAAATGATGATGAGGGGCAAGCCAAATCCGTCCTGATTGTCAACTCCGACATTACAGAGAAAAAGCAACTCGAAGCGCAGTTTCTCCGGGCCCAGCGGATGGAGAGTCTTGGCACTTTAGCAAGTGGAATCGCCCATGACCTCAACAATGCACTGACACCGATGATGATGACAGTACAACTTTTAGAGGCAAAGCTGCCAGATGAAACAAGTCAGAAATGGCTAACAATTATGGAAACAAATATTAAACGTGCAGCAGATTTAGTTAAACAAGTGCTGTGGTTTTCACGCGGCTCTGTAGGTAACTTTAAAACCTTACAGGTACAGAATTCAATTTTAGAAATTGAAAATATTGTTAAGCAAACATTTTCCAGAGCTATTGAAGTCCACATTGATGTTCCTGGGCAAAATCTGTGGAATGTCTTTGGTGATGCTACTCAGCTACACCAAGTGCTAATGAACCTCTGCATTAATGCTCGTGATGCTATGCCTCATGGCGGTATCCTAAAGATTTCTGCGAAGAATTTCTGGGTTGATAGCCACTATGCCCGGATGAATATTGATGCTAAGGCAGGTTCTTATGTGATGATTACTGTGAGTGATACAGGTACGGGAATTAAAAGAGAAATAGTAGATAGAATTTTTGAGCCATTTTTCACAACAAAAGAAGTGGGTAAAGGCACAGGGCTTGGTCTTTCAACAGTTCTTGGCATTATCAAAAGCCACAACGGTTTTGTAAATGTAGTTAGTGAAGTGGGCAAAGGTACAGAGTTTCAAGTTTGCTTACCCGTAATGCAGATAATCGAAGCAGATAATAAATTAGCTAGATATCAGGAATTACCAGCAGGGCATGGAGAATTAATTCTCGTTGTTGATGATGAAGATTCAATTCGAGAGGTTACTCAAACCTGGTTAGAACAAAATGCCTATAAAGTTTTAGTAGCTAGTGATGGTATTGATGCGATCGCACTATATACAAAATATCAACAAGAAATTAGTGTGGTATTGGTTGATATGATGATGCCATCTATGGATGGGCCAACAACTATCAATGTATTGAAAAAAATTAATCCAGATATCAAAATTATTGGTGTTAGTGGATTAGCCTCCAATCATGCAATGGTTAAAAACCTTGGTAATAGTGTTAAAACCCTTTTGTCTAAGCCCTACACCTCAAGCGACTTGTTAAGAAATTTACAGATGGTGATTAGCACAAAGTAGAGTTTGTCATTTGTCATTTGTCATTAGTGAATAACCAATTCCCAATGCCCAAGCAAAATGGTAAGTAGCAGTGGTAATATGTTTTTATGGCTGCTCTAATCCTTGCTATTAATGAACAAACTATTGGATGAAACGCTGTCAATCAAAATTGCTGAGCAGATAAACAGCAGAGCTAGCACTCCGTTTGATAATGCTTATAAAGCAGCATTATCCACTGAGGGAGCAAAGTATATTCAGGGATTTTTAGCTTTTGCTGGGAAGCCGTATAGACCGATTGAACACAGTTGGATTGAGCTAGACGACACCTCTGATGTTCGCATTATCGATCCCACATTACCTCACCTGAACAAAAATCCCCAAGAAATCTGGTATTTTGCAGCACATAGTCTGACTGTTAAAAAGCTGAAAGCCATCATTGAAGAATCAAAAGAAGATTATCCAGAAGACGATCCATTACCAATTTATGGCGATCCACCTTATGAATATTACGGTGATGTAATGTTGGGTGGTCAAGATTATCTGGCAGCATATCAAGCCGCAGAGGCTAAGTGCAGAGAAATCAACGAACTCAACTCTGAGAGTAACTAATAAAAATGAATTATTTAATTCATAATTACGATTTAAGTTACTATCACTTTGCCACAATTTCGACTATTGAGGAGATATTCTATAGCGTCAGAGACTTATAAGTAATTCTTTTTACTTTTCACCTTTTCTGTGCTATATTCTGTAGCCATTCAATTAAGGGTCTTAAGGTTCCTGGCAATGCTGACTCACTGACAGTCACTGTATGCTGCTTGCCGTTATCTTCTACTGTTAACTTATACTGGAAGCGATCGCTCTGAGGATTTGGCGAAGTAATTCGTTCCGGTAGCCTAAATAAATCAGCAACTTCCACTAGCTGGGGAAGTGTGGCAGCTTCATGTGGCGGGAGAGTATCTGTATCAACGGTTGTTTTCTTGGTAATCCCAGCAAAGCCGCCCGTGCGTTCAAATGATACCCGCATTTTTTTGCTCTCCGTTGTGTTATTTAGTTGGAATACATACTAAGACTGGGAGATAATAGTTCTCACCTCCCAGTTTAACAACAACAACAGATTAATCAGCCCTGAGTACTGAATGAGGCAGTGGAAGATGTTAAACATTTATTTATTCCTAACTCCTCACTTATCACTCCTAACTCCTAGATAACTCCTACCTTTTGCCAAGCATTTCGCACAGCTTTTTGCTCATTACTATCATTACCGTAGAGTTCGCCAGCAACTTGAATGGTGACGTTAGCAGCTTTTTTAAAATCTGCTTTGGCACGCAAGCGATCGCGTAAACCTACATACCATATTTTGCCAGCTTTTTCCCAGGCATAGCCACCAATCTCAACAGCTGCTAAATAAAAGGCATGGTTAGGGATTCCTGAGTTGATATGTACCCCAGCATTATCTTCAACACCTGTATATTTATCTTTTACATGACCCGGTTGGGGATCTTTACCCAGTACAGGATCGTCATAAGCTGTTCCTGGTGCTTTCATTGAGCGGAGGGCAACACCTTTGACAGTCGGGACTAAAAGACCTTCACCAATCAGCCAGTCTGCCTCTTGTGCAGTCTGATTTTTGGTCTTTTGTTTCACCAACGAACCAAAGACATCAGAAAACGATTCATTTAGTGCCCCTGGTTCGCCATAATACTGTAAACCGGCTTCATACTGAGTTATCCCATGAGCTAACTCATGCCCAATCACATCAATTGATTTCGTGAAGCGCTGAAACATTTCTCCGTCGCCATCACCATAAACCATTTGGTCGCCGTTCCAAAAGGCGTTGTCATATTTAACGCCATAATGCACGGTGGAGTCTAAACGTAGTCCTTTGTCGTCAATGGAATTGCGATCAAATATTTCATGAAATAAGTCATAAGTAGCACCAGCAGCATCGTAAGCTTCATTTATTGCGGGATCACTGCTTGGTGGGTCTCCTTCAGCACGCACCAATGTGCCAGGTAGTTGCTGCCCATTTTTGGCATCGTAGATGGTGCGGCGCTTCTCACCTGGTGAAGGAGCAAAGGAGATAGTACCTATAACATCTCTGCGTCCGCGAAGCTGTGCTGAAACATTTAATGTATGAAAAGCCCAACTCCGCTGCTCAGGATTGCCGTTCACTACGACATTTTCCAGCATGTGGGGCGGGATAATACAACAAATAGGGCATCTAGAGACAAGTGGATGCTCATACTTAAACCCGGCTGATTTCTTTTTATTTCGAGCCATCCAAGATATTCTCCTTTTGAAACTAAGTGATGGCAAACAGTGGCTTTAACTCCACTGGAGAAAGGAGCAGAAAAACGAATCCAAATCGCCTGTCCCTGGTTTTTTCTGAAATAAATTTTCTACTCTGTATTTTCGGATAGGTCTGTACAGGATTGATGGTACCCTCATAGGTACTTCTGATAGGGAAATATTGTATAAAAACACGAAGCCAGCTTAATTACGGCAAGTTTCAGGCAAAACCCTTGTGTGAGTTAACAGGACCTCCTTTACAGACCTAATGAGTTTATATATTAGTTCTTATCAACAGAAATGATATTATTTATTGCTGTTTTGTTACTATCAAGCTGTTAATGCGATAAATACCCATTGGAGATAGGGGAATCTCAAATATAGGCATCCAAAACCGCAAATTTTCACAAACAGCCACCAAACACCGCCAGACCATAATATTTCCAAGGTACTGCAACTGTCTTAAATCCAGCTTTGCTCAACATTTGTAAATGACTATCTAAGCTAGCTAGCTGGTCTTGACTAGAGTAACCTTCAGTAGTGCTGGTGGCACGTTTAGCGCGAATCTCTGTCAAATTAATTCCTTGTTCAACTGCCCATTCGTCTCGTGCCGCCTTGTAAACTTCTGCTAAGGCTGGTGATTCTGGTAAAGTAGGATCTGCATTCCAAAAACAGCCGTCTTGAGTGAGGTTAGCAGCAATTCGCTCAAATAACTTCAACTTCATCTCATCATGGAGATGGTGAATTGCCAAAGATGAGACACAAGCATCAAATTCGCTACCAATATCCAACTTCTCTGGATTATTTGTCCAGTTGCCAAAATCTGCTTGTATACCAGTCCAGCGTTGTTGATATCCAGCTGCTGTGATTTTCTCTTGGGCAAATTGCAGCATTCGAGGTGAGTAATCTAAGGCAATTATTTGGGCATCTGGAAAGCGATTGAGTATCTTGAGACTAAGTTCGCCTGTACCACAACCTAATTCTAAAATGCGCCGACTTGTGGAAGGTAGAAAACGGACAATTACCTCCAACATCTCATCATATCGCGGTAACAGTTGGCGAATACCAGTATCAAAATCCGCAGTGTTGGCGAATACCTCTCCGGGAAATACCTGTTGCATGGTGATCGGAACAAATAAACATACTAATCAATATTAATCATCCATCATTACCGAGTTATATGGTACATGGGTGGGAGGAACTTTTAGTATTAAAATATATCGACTAAAATATACTTTGTCAAAAACAACCTACAACATTGCTGAGAGGTTGCTAAAGTCGTCAAAGTGAGGGTAATTATTTGAACGAATCGATTACAACTCAATCTGTTGAATAATCTGCATTGTTTCCACACTGATGGTACAGACTCTTTGTAGTAAATCAATCATTTGTTCTTTGTAATCTGCAAAGCGATATGTTTTGAAATGCAACCCGAATCGATGTTTCTTTACGTGAACCGCCATACTGGATAATTTTTTCTACTTCTGTGTGATATTGGCTAACCACAAGTGTTGACATACTTTATCAAACTTTTATAATTTTATAATGTGCCCAATTTAGCCGCTAGATCGCTTATAGAGCCTCAGAATATCTAACCAATAAAAGTGAAAGTTGTTTTGGGATGTCCATAAAAACTAAGAGAAGCGATTAATCACGTCTCTGCAAAAGATTTTATATAAATACACTCACAATTTTAATGATGTTGAGATGTCATTCTATGTCTGTAACCACAATCTACTTGGTTAAACATCGCTATTGAATTTATGGTGATATAAGCTAAAGTAATTAGTTCCGTAAGAAGCTGTCTTTTCACTAAACTCTATCTTCTGTCAGGTGCGAACTTGACATTAAACGTACTAATCTACCTCTACTGGAACAGGCTTCGCTGTGTTTGGTTAGGCAAAAGATGGATTTTAGTCAGACTCTAATTGCAAAAAGTGATGCCATTCTCGCTCAATGGGTAGAAGCGGTTTATCAGGATCAACAAATTGAAGCTACTAATGAACTTACTTTCAAAGCTGTACGGGATAGCTTACCCCGTGTTTTGAAAGCATTAGCAACAGTACTTTCTGAATCTGAAACGAGCGATTTGCAGACAGTAGTAGATGCAAGTTTAGAACACGGCACACTTCGGGCCGAACAGGGATTTGAACCAGCGGAAATTGCGCGAGAGTATCGTTTACTCCGGTTTGTGATTTTTTCCTTTTTAGAAGAAGATTTATTACAAGGATCTGCACAAGAAGTACTAAGGGCTGTTCGCCTGATTGATACAGTAATCGATGAAGCGATCGCTCGTTGTTTTAACAGTTATACTCAAGGACGATTACAAGAGCTTAAACAACTCCAAAGTCAGTTGCGCTTGACTAACCAAGAGCTAACTCGCTTGGTTCGCGCTAATAAAGATAGTATCTCTCATTTGGCTCATGAACTGAAAACGCCCCTGACTTCAATCATCGGTTACGCAGACTTATTTCTGCGCCAGCAGCGTCAACAACCAGAACTCAAAGACACCTATGCAAATCTTGAAAGTATCGAGCGAGTTCTCAAGAGTGGTAGACTTCTTGTCCGGTTAATTAACGATACTCTGGAAATTTCACGCTATGATGCCGGACAGATGAAATTGCAGCCTACTTTAACCGATGTGCGTAGTTTAATCAACTTTGTTTTAGAGATGATTGAACCATTAGCGCGTGCTAAAGAATTATCCTTGGTTGTTGAATGCGAACGCGCCCCAAGTCAAGTTAACACAGATCCTCTTCGGCTTCAGCAAATTCTGACAAATCTACTGAGTAACGCAATTCGCTACACAGAATCTGGTTCAATTCATTTGGAGTGCTGGACGGTATCTCAACAGCAGTGGGCTATTTCTGTTACTGATAGTGGTATTGGTATTTCTCCAGATGCTCAAGCACAAATCTTCAATCCTTATTTTCGGGAAGTAACTGCTCCCCAAGTGCAAAGTTCTGATGGTACAGGATTAGGTTTAGCAATAGTCTCTCGATTGGTTCAGTTAATGGATGGTGAAATTAAAGTAGATTCACAGCTAGGAAAAGGGTCTACATTTACAGTAATTTTGCCATTAGAAGCGATTGCTACGACGGGTTACGCCTACACTTCGTTATAGGCTACCAGCCAGAAGTTTGTAAGTGTTGTGGAGACAAGTTAGAGGAGTCGCAAGACTTTTAGATGTGATGTAGTGGCTCATGTTACGTTGCCCAAAAGACGACACTGAAAGCATTGGACCTCTTGCAAAAATATATTTTTGCACTCTTAGGGAAAAGGAAAAAGGTTAAAGGGAAAGGATTTTGAGTTTCTTTACCCTTTTCCCCAGAGGGGACCCCACCTTCCCCTTTACCCCAACAAATGCCAAGAAGTCTATTGGACACGAGCAAATCATTTGAGCAATTTTGCATTTCTCATCATCGAAGGCGATCAGCTGCATCTTGCAATCGTTCAGCACAATTCTTGGTAATTGGGCTACCATGTGCCACACAAATTACGCACAGGTTAGGAATGTTGTCTGCTAAGGATCTTAACCACTGTTGGTAGGCATGGCGATCAGATAGGAAAAACCAGACCTATGGTTGATTACCGCTTTGCTACAACTCAAAATTTAAAACTTGAGAGTAAAATCGCAACTTAAACTGGTGCGTTACACTGCGTTAACGCACCTACCAATTACCTACTCGTCAATTTGACCAACGCGGCGGATATTCAAAATGTCAGTCATTTTCTTAATTTGGACAAACACTTGCTCTAGTTGAGAGCGATCGCGTATATCTATTCCTAAGTCGATCAATGCAGGTTGACCAACAGAGGTTTTCACCTGAGCATGGCGGACATTGATTCCTTGGTCACTCAACCGTGACAAAATATCTTTTAGTACTCCTACGCGGTCAAGAGCTTCAATTTGAACATCCACAGGGTAAGTGTGCGGACGACCACTATTTTCGGCGGCTGGGTTCCACCTAACTGGTACTAAGCGCTCATACTCCACAGTTTCCAGATTATGGCAGCCTTGGCGATGAATTGAAATCCCCCTACCTCGCGTTACCACACCAATAATTGGTTCGCCAGGAATCGGGGTACAACACCCAGCTAAATAATATACCAAACCTTCCACCCCAAAAATTGGCGAATCAGTGGAACGTGAGGTAGTTGGAGGTGCATCTCGTAAAGCTTTTGATGTCGCTGGTTCTTTGGGGATAAATAGCGACACAGTGGCAACTGGTTGTTGTCCCTTCGCTACTTCTCGCCAGCGATTTAGCACTAGGTTCAACGTAATTTCTCCATAACCCAAACCAGCGAGTAAATCTTCCACACTGTGGTAGTTACACTTTTCGGCGACAATATGCATCGCATCCGACTTTAGCAAACTATCAAAACCAGTTTTACCAAGTTCCTTTTCTAACAATTCTCGTCCACGGGCGACATTTTCTTCCCGGCGCGATCGCTTGTACCATTGTTTTATCCGATATTTCGCCGCCGAACTTCTCACAAAGTTCAACCAATCCAGACTCGGATGGCAGTTCTTTTGGGTGAGAACTTCTACAATATCGCCATTATGTAGCCGTGTTGAAAGAGATACCATTCGCCCATTCACCCGCGCCCCTGAACAATGGTTTCCCACTTCCGTATGAATCCGATAAGCAAAATCCACCGTGGTAGAACCGGGGCTTAAAGGAACAACATCCCCCTTAGGGGTGAAGACATAGACATCATCTTCAAATAGATTATCTTTGACGCTATCAAGATATTCTTGTGCATCCTTGAGATCAGTTTGCCATTCCAGCAGCTGCCGCAGCCAAGTAAACTTGTCATCTGTCGCTGTCAAATGGCTAATACTAGAACCTCCTGTTTCTTTGTACTTCCAATGGGCGGCAATCCCATACTCGGCGATATGATGCATTTCGATTGTCCGAATTTGCACTTCTAAAGGACGGCCAGTTAATCCAATCACCCCAGTATGCAACGACTGGTAACGGTTAGGCTTTGGTAGTCCAATATAGTCCTTAAATCTGCCAGGAATTGGGCGAAAAGCATCATGAACCACCGCCAACGCCCGATAACATTCTTCATTGGTTTGAACAATTATTCGCAGCGCCGCCAAATCGTAAATTTCATGAAATTCCTTTTGCTGGCGGTGCATTTTTTGGTAAATGCTATAAAGGTGCTTGGGGCGACCGCTAATATCCTGAAAGCGGATTCCGGCTTGCTGCAAACGTTCTCGCAAAATATCTGTAGCTTTGGCCAACTTCTCTTCTCGCGCCGTCCGTTTTTCGGAAACATGCTCTTGCATTTGGCGAAAAGCTTCTGGTTCCAAATACTTAAAAGCCAAATCTTCCAGTTCCCATTTAATTCGCCAAATTCCCAAGCGATTGGCTAAAGGTGCGAATATATCTCGCGTTTCCTGGGCACTGCGGCGGCGGCTGGCTTCTGACATGTATTGTAAAGTTCGCATATTATGCAAACGATCTGCCAATTTCACCACAATTACCCGAATATCTTGCGCCATTGCCAAAAACATCCGCCGGAAGTTTTCGGCTTGGCTTTCGGTTTTGCTGGTGAAATTGATCTTAGAAAGCTTGGTGACGCCTTCAACCAATTGCCGCACTTCTGGGCCAAAGCGTTCTTCTATTTCTTGACTTGTAACTTCTGTATCTTCAACGACATCATGGAGAAATCCAGCTGCTATCATAGCAGCACTGCCTCCCAAATCACGCAGCAATTCAGCCACAGCAATGGGATGGGCGATGTATGGTTCTCCCGATTTGCGGTATTGGCCTTCATGCAGTTTGTAAGCAAATTCAAATGCCCGACCAATTAAGACGGCATCATTATGCCTTCGGTCATCTTCCGCTGCACCGCTAATTGTTGATGACTCCTTCAAACATTTTTTTAACCATTCGGGAATGGCAAGGTCAACTGATGAATTTATCGCTATACTGCTCATACAATTTGGGTTTAGAGAGGATCGGTAGATAAGTGAATGATAAATAAAACTAGCAGCATCGCCCTGAAAAGATGCCGTTGCCCAAAGACGGGTGAAAAAAGCAGTGTAAGGATTTCTCCAATTGCAATAGCATAGCCTTAGCTACGCAGAAGCGTTTGGTAGTCATCCAGTTTGAGTTTCAAGGATCGTTAAAGAAAGAAAATCCATTGATGGCAAACAAAGCCCCAAATCGAGATTTGAGGCTTTTAGTGCTGATAAGTGTTTAAGAAAGTTTATTGTAGAAGAAAAATTACTTGACATTAATACTATCTTAACTAGCACTGGATGTCTTTAAACCGTGAGAAATATCTGGCATTCGTAACTTTATTAGAGCAATTACGCTCCGATGCCACAACTACCCAAATCGTTGCGCCAGAACTGCGGCAGCGTGTAGCCACGTTGCAGCAATTTTTCGGGCAACAGATTGTGCCTTTGGCTGATGAAAACTGGCGAGTGCAGTCTTATCAAACGGAGATGAGCAAGCAATTGCGCCTGTTGGAAATAGATGTGATGTTTTTCCAAGGAGCGCGGCAAGCATCTACTGTACAAACGAGACTTCAAACGATTAGCGATCGCTTGACAACCCTCATTCAATACTGTGATGCCATTCTGCAACCAGAAGCGGAAGGAGAAAAATAACAATTGTTCACCTTTTTCTCTAATTCCTCCATCATCTCATTTATGACCTATGATGGAAAGTTATTTTGCTAACAAGTTGGGAATGGGGAATTGGGAATTGGGAATGAGAACTTATAAGAATTGTTCCCTATGTCCTATCCCCCATTCCCTATACCTTTGAGCAGAAGGTTCATGGTGCGGCGCATGTATGCTTCTACTGGCTCGGTTGTGGGTTTGAAGATCAGTGCATAATATAGTGAACCGCTTACAAGGTCGATAATTAAGTCTACGTCTGCATCCTTGTGAATTTCGCCTCTGGACTTGGCACGCTCAAGTATTTTAGAAAAGGCTTCACGTCTGAGTTTGGTATATTTTGTCCAATACACTTCGGCAAATTGAGGATTGCTAGACGCTGTACTAACAATCAGCGCAAGTGTCTGACGACCAAGGGGACTATCTATTTTTTTGGCGGCATTCTTAATCAGGATATCCATATCTCCCCAAAAGCTGTCGGTATTGGGGATCGCTAAATCATCTCTGAGACTTTCTATCGCGTCTGCAACTAGTTCTTCTTTGGAAGTATAACGCCGATAGATGGTTGTTTTACCAACTCCAGCACGAGAAGCGATCGCTTCTATACTCATGCTTTCATATCCTACCTCTGCAAGCAGATCCAAAGTTGCTTGCAGAATCGCTTGGTCGGCGTGGATGCTGCGTGGGCGGCCAGAGGTGCTGTTGATTTGCTTACTCATAAAAATATCATCCCCAAGCAATATCTTCTTGGCCATTTGCTCCTACTTTTGGGCATAGAAGATAGCTTCTGGGAAACGAAATAAGCCTCATAACCCACCTCATAACCCAATTTTTATGCCCTAAAACAGCAGCAATGACCATCAATACTTGTCGGTTAAGGGGAAAAGGGGAAAGAAAAAACCTTTACCCTTTACCCTTTAACCTTTTCCCCAAACTTAATGCCGAGTTAAAAATGCTTAACCGAGCAGTATTGCAATGACCATCCATCTTTAGCATAGGTATTTCTGCCGCTTTTCAGGAAAAACTTTCTTGACCGTTTTAATATGATACGCTACCGTAGCGTATATATACAATACTTAATTTTAGCTTTGGCATTCCTTGACATCTCCCAAATATTATTTGTGCTAAATAATGGCTATCAACATTAAAGGTTCTAGTTTTGACCAATTTGGTTATGTCCACGGGCCATTGAAGTGGGCGATCGCTTTTACGGCTTCCCTCGGTGCAATACTAGAAGTAATTGATACTAGTATTGTTAACGTTGCCCTGACAGATATACAGGCAAGTTTGGGTGCAACTGTTAGTGAAGTTGGCTGGGTGGTAACTGGATATGCGATCGCAAATGTCGTCTTAATTCCCTTATCTGCATGGCTGGGAGATTACTTTGGACGCAAAACCTACTTTATCTTCTCGTTGATTGGCTTTACCCTGGCCTCGGTTTTATGCGGTTTGGCATTTAATCTGCCGATGCTAGTTTTTTCTCGAATTCTTCAAGGTTTGTGTGGTGGAGGGTTGCTAGCTAAAGCCCAAGCGATTTTATTCGAGACATTTCCACCTGCTGAACAAGGTTTAGCACAGGCAGTTTTTGGAGTAGGTGTAATTGCTGGCCCAGCCATCGGCCCAACTTTAGGGGGATTTTTGGTAGATGGTTTAGGCTGGCGGTGGATTTTCTTTGTTAATATTCCCTTCGGGATCGTTGCAGTGGCGATGTCAGTGGTATTTTTGCCCAAAGACAAAGACAAAAGTGAGACACAAAGCCAAGCCGTCGATTGGTTCGGGATTGGGTTTTTAGTTATCGCTATTGGGTGTATGCAAACTTTGTTAGAGGAAGGAGAGAAAGAGGACTGGTTTTCCTCCAGTTTCATCACCACATTAGCGATCGCCAGTATTATCGGCTTGGGGTTGTTTATTTGGCAAGAAGTGAAAACAGATCACCCTGCCGTTGATTTGAGAGTTTTGCGCCACCGTTCTTTAGCTGCGGGAAGCGTTCTCTCAGCAGTGGTGGGTATGGGGCTTTATGGCACACTCTTTGCTGTGCCGATATTTGCTCAGAGTGTGCTGCACTTTACGGCGACGCAGACAGGACTATTGTTAGCGCCTGGTGCTTTAGCGTCTGCGATCGTTATGGTTTTATTAGGCAAACTGTCTAGTAAGATTGATGCCCGATTTTTAATCGCAATGGGTGCTGTCGGCTCGTCTGGAGTCATGTTTCAACTAGCAGCAATTACCCCACAAACTGGCATAGATGATTTATTTTGGCCATTGGTATGGCGTGGGGCTTTTACTGTGTTGATGTTTCTGCCTTTGAGTTTGGCAGTTTTAGGCCCGCTACCCAAACAGGATATTTCTGCCGGCTCTGGTTTCTACAACCTCACCCGACAATTGGGTGGTAGCATTGGCATTGCTCTACTCACCACTTTGCTTGATCGGCGAGAAGCTTTTCATCGAGCCATCTTGTTAGCAAAACTTAGTCCTTATGACTCAGAAACCAGTCAGCGCCTTGATGCGCTCAACGGGGTACTCCAAAGCCAAGGTATGGATGCGACAACAGCGCAACAACAAGCACTAGCTTTATTAAGTCAAACAGTAGATATTCAAGCTGCGGTTTTATCTTACGCAGATTGCTTTCGAGTAGTAGGGATAGGGTTTCTTTGCTCATTACCTCTGTTGCTATTTCTAGGTAAAGGCGGTGCAGGAGTGAAAGCGCCAGTTGGGCACTAGGGTAAAGGAAATAGCGATCGCATCCCTATTCTAAATTCTCTGACTGCAAAACTGCGTAATAACACGGCTTCGGAATTATTCTTTGCCGAAAGTCACAGCCGAAAATTAATACACACGGATTGATTTAAATGAAAAAAGTAAAAGTCCCACTCAGCTTTGAGCGGGACTATATGAAGTCTTATTGCTAAAATGAGAAATCTTGATCTTAGAAAAAGTTCATTATTGTAATAACCCCAACGCTGGTTAACATCATTAAAGCGCCCATAATTATAGACTGGCCTAATGGATTGCTGAATTTTGCGTTGTTCATTTAAGTAAAATCCTTTTTATTAATAGTTCCTTAACCATATCAAAATCAGTATAAATATCTATAAAAATCCTGTAAAACTTAAATTATCGTAAATTTTCTTAATAAACTTCTCACTTTAATTTATGTATTAATTGTTGCCAAGTATAAAATATGGTTATTTTTCTTGTGCTTGCTCTTCATTCTCCATTCTCAAAATGTAGTAATTTCCACACAAAATAATTACCTTATCTCCGAGCGGAATACGCGTCTTAATGCAGTAAGATCGATCTTAATCAAGGTAGAAATATTTGAATAGAAGATTATCATGACAGTCTCCACGGCATCTAGAAACCAAGCGATCGCTTTTGACTTAGACAAATTAAATGAACAATTTGAAACTGCCACTCCCAAAGACATACTGGCATGGTCTATAGAGAATATCCCAACGGGACTGGTGCAAACAAGCGCCTTTAACGTGGATGACATGATAATTACCCATATTCTTTACAGCGAACTGAAGCATCCCGTTCCTGTGATCTTTCTCGACACTTTGCACCACTTCCCTGAAAGCCTAGAATTAGTTGCCAAAGCCAAACAAATCTACAACCTGGATTTGCAAACTTTCAAAACTCCAGATGTAGACACCCGCGAAGCCTTTGAAGCTAAGTACGGCGACAAACTCTGGGACACGGATATTGCCAAATTCCACCACATTACAAAAATTGAACCACTACTACGGGGTTTAGACGAACTCAACAGCGTCGCTTGGATTACCGGACGCCGCCGTGACCAAGCAGTAACCCGTGCGAATATGCCCATATTTGAATTTGATGGTAAAGGTCGGCTGAAAGTAAATCCTATCGCTACTTGGACACGTCAAGATAGTTGGGTTTATGTGGCTGAACATGGAGTCATCTACAACCCCCTCCACGACCAAGGTTATCCCAGCATCGGCGACCAACCCATCACCACCAAAGTAGGCGAAGGCGAAGACGAACGCGCCGGACGCTGGCGGGGAAGTGATAAAACAGAATGTGGAATTCATATTTAGTCATTGGTCATTTGTCATTTGTCACTTGTACTGAGTTTCAACTGGGCGGTAATTGAGCGACTTGTACTGAGCGTAGTCGAAGTAAGTCGAGATTCAACTACCGCGAACGCTCTCGTAGAGAAGCCGTTGGCGTGGTAACAGAGCGTAGCCGTACCCCTCCGGGGAAGCAAGCTACGCGCAGCGTCTCGTAGAGAAGTGCAGCCTCTCCAAGAGTTGTATTTGTCATTAGTATTAGACAAAGGGCAAATGACTAAAAACAAAGGACAAATATGATTAAAATCCTCCATCTCTCCGATATCCATATGGGAAGCGGCTTCTCCCACGGACGAATTAATCCGGCAACGGGATTGAATACACGGTTGGAGGATTTTGTCAACACATTGTCTATATGTATTGACCGAGCGTTGACAGATGCTGTTGATATGGTGATATTTGGTGGCGATGCTTTCCCGGATGCTACACCACCGCCTTATGTACAACAAGCTTTTGCCAGCCAATTTCGCCGTCTGATGGATGCCAATATTCCAACAGTGCTGTTGGTAGGCAACCACGACCAACATTCCCAAGGACAGGGAGGGGCGAGTTTAAATATTTACCGCACTTTGGGAGTGCCAGGGTTTGTTGTTGGTGATACATTAACTACGCACTGCATCGAAACCCGTAATGGCAAAGTGCAAGTAATTACCCTGCCTTGGCTGACTCGTTCTACTTTGATGACTCGCCAAGAGACTGAAGGTTTGTCTTTGGCGGAAGTCAACCAACTATTAACGGAACGTCTGCGAGTTGTTTTAGAAGGGGAAGTTCGGCGTCTTGACCCCAATGTGCCTACTATCCTTTTAGCTCACTTGATGTCTGACAATGCTAGCTTGGGTGCAGAACGCTTTTTGGCGGTGGGTAAAGGCTTTACTCTGCCCCTATCTTTGCTGACGCGACCTTGTTTTGATTATGTAGCATTGGGACACGTCCACCGCCACCAAAATCTGAATAAATCCAACAACCCGCCGGTAATTTATCCAGGCAGTATTGAGCGGGTAGATTTTAGTGAAGAAAAAGAAGACAAAGGTTATGTGATGCTGGAACTGGAGCGGGGAAGCGCTCAATGGGAATTTTGTCCCTTAACAGTTCGGACTTTCCGCACCATTGAGGTGGATGTCTCGAAAGCAGATGAGCCACAAGCGGTGTTAATGAAAGCGATCGCCAAGTATGATATTCAAGATGCTGTAGTGCGGCTAATTTACAAACTCCGCTCTGAACAAATGGATTTAATTGACAGTCCCTCTCTACATACTGCTTTAAGTCCTGCTCACACCTACACCATTCAAGCAGAATTAGTGAGTCAATTAGCTCGCCCTCGCATTCCTGAATTGAGTGCAAGTAGCAGTATCGACCCAATGGAAGCGTTGAAAACTTACTTGAACAATCGCGAAGACCTCAAAGATATTGCAACATCAATGATGGATGCAGCGCAGAAGTTGCTAGCAGATGATGTGGAAGTTTGGCTGGAAGCAGCAACTAATGAGTAGGTGAAAATAATTTGTAATTAACAATTAATTATTATGGAATAACGTAGACGCTTCTCTACGAGACGCACGCGAACGGCTTGCCACAGGCTACCGCAGAAGCGCCGAGGGCACGGAGAAATCAGAGTTTTAAAGGTATTTTGTGTAAGCCCTATTTTCCACTCTCCAAAATATATGACGCAAACAATCCAAGCAAAGGTCATCGACTTACGCTATTTAATTGACAACTTTGGTATTGAGTTAGTTTTGGATGGCTCATTCTTCCGTGAATGGCAAGAAGATTTACCAGAAATCAATGATTTAGATAAACAACTTTTAGATAAGGTAAAAACGGGTTATTTTAATCTTCTTAATTACCCACCTTTACTGGAAGATGTAGTCAGAATGGCAGTTGTAGACCCATTGCTTTTTATTGGGGATTTTTATCTAGCTCCGTATTATGTAAAATCAGAAGAATCTATAGATATTGCTGTGCCAGATGAAGATGTAATTATCAAAGGTAGAATAGATACCTTAGTTTTAAAAGAGCAATTTTGGCTAATGATTATTGAGTCTAAAAGAGCTTCGTTTTCAGTCGAACAAGGACTCGCACAAATTCTTGCTTATCTGTTAGGAAATCGAGATAATGATAAACCTAGTTTTGGTATGATTGCTACGGGAAGCGAGTTCATTTTCGTCAAATTAGTGCAAGCAAATCCACCACGTTACGCTTTATCAAAGGGTTTTTTAATGCGTAACCCTGGAAATGAGTTGTACGACGTGCTACGTATACTGAAACGCCTGACTCAGTTGGTGAGTGTTTAAACCTTATTACCTAATTATATATTCTCACAACAGGGGCGATCGCTCTTTTAATAATGAGAGAATAATTAATATAGTATAAATTCAGAAAATAAGAGCGATGAAGCGAGAATTTAATGTAATTCTCGAACGAGATGCAGATAGCTACTTTGTTGCTTCTGTCCCAAATCTTCCTTGTTGTCATACGCAAGCCCAAACTTTAGATAAGTTAATGGAGCGTATTAAAGAAGCGATTGAACTTTGTTTAGAATTTGAGGAAGAACAGCAGGATTCACTGTACTTTGTTGGTATTCAACGAATCGCAGTTGAGATATGAGTCAATTCCCAAGCGTCACAGGACGTGAAGTTATTGCAGCCCTTAGCAAAGTCGGTTTTGAAGTGGCTATTCGTGGCAATCATTATATTATGATACATAGCGATGGGCGTAGTACAGTAGTTCCCCTACATTCAGATGAAACAATTGGTTGCGGTTTGCTAGCACAAATAATACGCGATTGCCAAATAACTCGTGAAGAATTTAGGGAATTATTGTAAGTATTGATGGCTTTGAGAGTTAGACATTTATATACAGATAATTGATAGTCTTAATGAAGGCGATCGCTAAATATGATACTCAAGATGCTATGGTGCGGCTACTTTATTTTAAAAACAGCTTTACTGGTTAAAGAAAATCGAGTTTCCACTACTGTTTTGTATTATTCATCACATATTTTTTAGCAAATATTATGTATGCAACCGGATTGTTTCGCTTTCCAGCAGAAAAACCCGTTTTTTGAAATGCCTTGGTAAATCAGATTTATTTGTTACTTTTGATCGTTACTTGTTCACTAAGTAAAAAAAAATTAATCCAGATGATAAATATTATTCTATATACCCTATAATTCTCATAATCACGGTATGTATGTAGAAATACCGTAGATTTAGGGGTGATTCTAATGAGCAAGTCGCAACAACCGACACAGTTAAGTAAATTTCTAAGTGAAGGGATACAGGCTTCTGTCATGAAAGCTTTGCAGAGTATACAACTCCGGTATCAACACGCAATTAAAAGTTGGTTGAATGGACGCAGTGTACAAAGCTTTGTGAGTCTGTTTTTAACAAGTATTTTTTTGAGTATAGCAGTTGCTTCCTGTTCTGGAAGCAGTTCAGCTAGCAAAAATGATGTTAAGCTAAAACTTGTATCTTTCTCTGTCACCAAAGCCGCTCATGACCAGATAATTCCCAAATTTGTCGAAAAGTGGAAGCAAGAACACAATCAAAACGTTACATTTGAGCAAAGTTATGGTGGTTCTGGCGCTCAAACTGCTGCTGTCATTAACGGTTCGCAAGAAGCAGACATAGTACATTTGGCACTTCCCCTAGATGTCAACAAAATTCAACAAGCAGGTTTGATTAAATCAGGTTGGGAAACCAAAGCACCGAGAAGTGGTATTGTTAGTAGATCGGTTGCTGCGATCGTAACTCGCGAAGGCAATCCGAAAGGCATTCAGAATTGGGCAGACTTGGCAAAAGATGGCGTAAAAGTGATTGCGGCTAACCCAAAAACTTCTGGTATTGCTATCTGGGAATTCTTGGCTTTCTGGGGTTCGGTGACTCTAACAGGTGGTGATGAAGCAACAGCGCTAGATTACGTCACCAAAGTTTATAAAAATACCCCAATTCTAACGAAAGATGCTCGTGAAGCTAGCAATTTATTCTTCCAAAAAGGTCAGGGAGATGTCTTAATCAACTATGAAAATGAGGTAATTTTGGCGGGTAAAAATGGGACAAAGTTGCCTTATATTGTACCCCAAGTCAATATTTCCATTGATAATCCTGTAGCGGTAGTTGATAAAAACGTCGATAAACACAGTACAAGAGAAGTTGCACAAGCATTTGTTGATTTTCTTTACTCCACAGAAGCTCAACAGGAATTCGCAAAATTACAATATCGTCCTGTTAACCCTACCGTTAGCCAAGAAGTAGCATCACAATATCCACCAATTAAAACTTTATTCACATCTCAAGATTTAGGTGGTTGGGATATTATCCAAAACAAGTTTTTTGGAAATGGAGCAATTTTTGACAAAGTTCAAGCTGCGAGCAAAGCATGATATCTGTTTTTTTCATGTTGCATTCTCTACAGTTTACAAATAGTCAAGTAGAAAGAATTATCAGTCACTTTATATCAATGGATAATTTATGAGCTTTCGTAGCCGATTTCAAAATAGCTTTTTCCTAATATCTTTAATGCTTAGTGCTAGCAGTATCACTGCATGTAACAGTGGACAAGAATTGAAAAGTCAGGTGAGTCTTGATGGTGCTGCTGTAGGGTTTCCTGTTTCATTAGCAGTTGCAGAAGAATACGGCAGAGGTAAGCCTGAGGCTAAGGTTAGTGTTGCCTCAAGTGGTACAGGTGGTGGTTTCAGTAAATTTTGTAATGGCGATATTGATATTGCTGGTGCTTCTCGTACTATTAGAGATGAAGAAATCAAAAAATGTAAAAGTAAGAATATTGAATTTGTCGAGTTGCCTATAGCTTTAGACGGCATCGCCGTGATTGCTAACCGTCAAAATAACTTCGCCAAATGTCTAACTATTAAGGAACTTGGCAAGATTTGGGGTGCTAAATCAGATGGTAAAATCTTGACTTGGAATCAAGTTAATCCCAAATTTCCCAACGAAAAGCTGAAGTTGTATGCTCCAGCTTCTGATACTGGAACATTTGATTATATGACTCAAGCTGTTACTGGTAAAGCCAAGAATGGTCGTACAGATTACACTCCGAGTCACAATCAAAACCTCCTAGTACAAGGTGTGTCAGGTGATGTATCAGCCTTGGGTTATGTCGGGATATCTTACTACATTCAAAACCAAGAAAAACTCAATTTAGTTGCTGTAGAAAGTCCTACAGGAAAATGTGAAAAACCAGTTCCTGTAGATAATGTCATCAAAAATATCTACACACCTTTGTCTCGTCCTCTGTTTATATATGTCAGTAAAAAATCCTTAGATACTAAGCCAGCAGTCAAAGAATTTGTAGATTTTTATCTAGAAAATTCTTGGAAGTGGGTAGATAGTGTTGGTTATGTGGCATTACCAGATGAAGCTTACGTCAAAGTCAAACAAAAATTTGCTACTGGTGAAACTGGGACAAAATTTAAAAAAGCAAAACCAGGTGAACCAATCACAAACTTTATTTAAATAAAATTTCAGTTATTGTAGTCTGAGTAGAGTCAAAAGTTAACTGTTTATGCAAAATATCAATTCTCAAAAAGATCCTTATCTATTATCTAGACAGTCACTGGATAAAAATCCCTCTGAAGATATATCTGAAAAGATTGTTGCAGTAATTTTATTTGCTTGTGCTTTAGTCTCAGTTCTGACTACCTTTGGTATTGTCGTAATTATCTTTCAGGAGACATTCGGTTTTTTCCAAGAAGTTTCCTTTGCTGAATTCTTTCTTGATACTAAATGGACACCTCTATTTGCAGATAGACATTTTGGCGTTTGGCCGTTAATTAATGGCACTTTTTTAACAACAGCTATTGCAATGGCAGTTGCTATTCCTTTGGGGTTATCTTCTGCTATTTATTTAAGTGAGTATGCTCAACCAAAAGTGGCAGCAGTTTTACGTCCAGCAGTGGAGCTTTTAGCGGGAATACCTACAGTAGTATATGGTTACTTTGCGCTGTTATTCGTCACACCATTACTACGGTATATTATTCCTCTGGAAATATTCAATGCCTTGAGTGCAGGATTAATGATGGGGGTAATGATTACTCCTACTGTTGGCTCCATCAGTTTAGATGCTATTCGAGCAGTTCCAGGCTCTTTGCGAGAAGGATCTTATGCTATAGGTATTACTAAACTAGAAACCATTTTTAAAGTAGTTTTACCAGCCGCACTTTCTGGAATCATCGCCTCAATTATATTGGGTATTTCTCGCGCTGTGGGTGAAACAATGACTGTCCTCATCGCCGCCGGATTACAGCCAAAGCTGACTGTTAATTTTGCGGAATCAATAGAAACAATGACAGCTTATATGGCACAAATTTCTGGTGGAGATAGTCCGCGTGGTAGTCTCAATTTCAAGACATTATATGCTGTAGGTGCTGTTTTGTTTTTAATTACCCTAGCTTTGAATATTGTTAGTTACTGGATTGCAAATCGCTTTAAAGAAAAATACGATTAATTAATAAGTATGGCTACAAGTTATAAACCAAATAATCCTCTAGATTCTACACCAGAATTTACCGATAATGTTGAAAGTAGGGAGACATTAGGAAAAGTATTTGAAGTAATTTTTTTATTAGGATTACTAATTGGTTTATTTATCCTAGCATTGCTACTTTTTGATATTTTTAAAGACGGATTAGGCAGATTTTTAACACCTGGTTTTCTTACAGAAACTCCTTCTCGTTTTCCTGACCAAGGTGGTATCCGTCCTGCAATTATCAGCAGTGTTCTTTTGGGAACTATTGTGATTTTGGTTACTGTTCCTATTGGTGTGGGAGCAGCTTTATATCTAGAAGAGTATGCACCGAAAGCTTGGTGGACAGCGATTATTGAGATTAATATCAGTAATCTGGCGGGTGTACCTTCTATTGTCTACGGATTACTGGGTTTAGGAGTTTTCAATTATTTGCTTGGGTTTGGCCCCGCTTTGATTTCTGGTGCATTGACTTTATCTTTGTTGTCTTTGCCAGTAATTATTGTGACAGCTAGAGAAGCAATTCGCGCCGTTCCAGATTCCTTGAGAAATGCTTCCTATGGCTTAGGTGTCACCAAATGGCGAACTATCAGCAGTCACGTTTTACCTTATGCTATTCCCGGTATTTTGACAGGGGTGATTATTTCTGTATCCCGTGCAATCGGTGATGCAGCATCTCTAATTGTTGTCGGTGCTGTGGGTTTTCTTACCTTTAACCCTGGTTTGTTCCAGAGATTTATGGCATTACCCATTCAAATTTACAGTTACATTACTCGTCCTGAACCGGGTTTTGCTGATGCAGCCGCAGCGACAATTATTGCGTTGTTACTCTTGATTTTAGTTTTAAATGGTGTAGCAATTTATATCCGACAACGCTTTTCAATACATTAGATAATTAAATATCTAATTGGATACTTTCACAGATATTAGGAAATACGCAAAATGAATTATAGCAATAGTAGAAGTAAATCAGATACTGCCACAATCGACCAAGATAATGGTGTGTTCAATGTTGAAGGTGTGAAGGTCTATTATGGAGGATTTCTGGCACTTTTAGATGTCTATCTAAAGATTCCTGAAAAACAAATTATTGCTTTTATTGGCCCTTCAGGATGTGGTAAAAGTACCTTATTGCGTTGCTTCAATCGCATGAATGATTTAATCCCTGGAGCTAAGGTTGAGGGTAGACTGAATTATCGCGATCGCAACATTTACGATCCTAAGATCAATTCTGTAAAATTGCGCCGCCAAGTGGGAATGGTTTTTCAAAGACCAAATCCTTTCCCCAAGTCAATATACGAAAATATTTCCTTTGGGCCGCGGGCTAACGGTTACAAAGGTAATATTGATGAATTGGTGGAAGATTCCCTCAGACGCGCTGCTATCTGGGATGAAGTTAAAGACAAACTCAAAGAGAAGGGTACTGCATTATCTGGCGGACAACAACAACGACTTTGTATTGCTCGTGCGATCGCAATGAAGCCAGATGTATTATTGATGGATGAACCATGTTCTGCTCTCGACCCAATTTCTAGCCGCCAAGTAGAAGAACTGTGCTTGGAACTCAAGCAGCAATACACCATCATCATGGTGACTCACAATATGCAGCAAGCTTCTAGAGTCGCAGATTTCACGGCTTTCTTCAATACAGAAATTGACGAGCAAGGCAAACGTCGCGGCAAATTAGTTGAGTTTAATCCTACCGCGCAAATGTTCAGTTCTCCTCAAACCAAAGAAGCTGAGGATTATATCAGTGGACGCTTCGGTTAGGGAATTCCAGTTAAAAAACATCTTATCGTAGGGGTGCAAGGTCTTGCACCCCTACAACTATACAAATAATTTTATTGCGATCGCCAAAACGGAGTCGCGTAGATGCTATCAAATTTTTGCTGACCTAAAACACATCAAAGTTTTAATTCTGGAAAATATGCTGAGGCTTAATAGTACTAAATTAAAGTAATATTTGTATTTAGTATTTATACTGTGTATTATGTTTAAGCCTCTGTCATTTGCTTTAGTTGTAGCTACGATTATAGTAGCATCAATCAATAATCCTACTGCTACTTTAGCTCGAACTTGTGCCTCTAAGTGTGGGTCGCACCCAATTCAGTTTACACCTGGGCAACACATCCGAGTTGAAGTTGTAAATAACACACCTAACCTGATTAAAATCCAAAAACCCTCTGGGACTGATGCAATATCCCTAAGTCCAGGGCAGAAATTAAGTTTAGAAGAAATAGAGGGTACAGAACCAAATACATCTTTGATATTTTGGAGCGAAAAGGGTTTATCACTACAAGCAATTGTCTCTAAACTTAACTTTGGCACATTGCGGCTAGAACTCCGTCCGACTTGGCGCTCTCCGGGCGATCGCTCGTTATATATTATGGATGATGGTAGAATCAACGTGTTTTAGATAGCAAATAATGTTATGAGTTATGAGTTAAGAAACAACTCTCAATTCAACACTCATAACTAAAAACTCCTAACTTTATACTGTGCTAGACCGACCTGTATCTGAACTTTCAAAGCCTCGCAAGCGCTTACCCGATCAGCGCTGGCAAATTTACCCGCAAAAACCAGAATTAGCCCAAAATTTGGCAGCTTTGACAAATATTTCACCGATTATCAGCCAGTTGTTGATTAATCGGGGCATGGAAACACCAGAACAGGTACAAGCATTTTTAAATCCAGAGTCTTTAGTTTTGCCTTCGCCGTTAGAAGATTTCCCCAATTTGGCAATTAGTTTGGAGTTGTTGCAAAATGCGATCGCTTCTCAAACAAAAATTGCTATTTGTGGTGATTATGATGCTGATGGTATGACCAGCACTGCTCTACTTTTGCGTAGTCTCCGCACTTTAGGCGCACAAGTAGATTATGCTATTCCCAGTCGGATGCACGAAGGTTACGGTATCAATAAACGTATAGTTGAAGAATTCCACAGCGAAGGTGTGGGATTAATTCTCACTGTAGATAATGGGATCTCTGCGTTTGAACCAGTCGCTAGAGCTAGAGAACTTGGTCTTGCAGTTATTATCACCGATCACCACGACATTCCCCAAAAATTACCACCAGCTAATGCTATCCTCAACCCCAAACTAATAGCTGAATCTTCACCTTATCGGGGTGTTGCTGGTGTTGGTGTTGCTTACATTTTGGCAGTTTCTCTTGCACAACAGCTAGGGGAAACTAAGGGTTTGATTAAGCCGATGCTAGCACTGTTTACGCTGGGAACGATCGCAGATTTAGCCCCCTTAACTGGTGTAAATCGCCGTTGGGTGAAACGTGGTTTACAGCATTTACCCAAATCCAACTTAGCTGGGGTACAGGCGTTGATTCAGGTAGGCGGCGTGCAAGCCAGGGGAGATGAGGGAGCAAGGGGAGCAGGGGAGCAGGGGAGCAGAGGAGCAGAGAAGAAAATTGCCAATCCAAAATCTTTAAAGCCGGAAGATATTGGGTTTCGCTTGGGGCCGCGAATTAATGCTATTGGCCGGATTGGTAATCCCCAGACTGTGATTGAATTGCTGACTACAGATGATATGGGGGTGGCGCTGGAAAGAGCAATGCAATGCGAACAAGTCAACGCCTCTCGCCAAGAGATGTGTCAACAAATTGAACAAGAAGCGATCGCTTATGTAGAAACAGAATTCGTTGCATCTCTACAGCAAGATCGTGTATTAATTGTTGTTCAACCCAATTGGCATCATGGCGTTATTGGCATTGTCGCCTCCCGCTTGGTAGAACGCTACGGCGTTCCCGTGTTCATCGGTACTTATGAGGATGAGGGACATATACGCGGTTCTGCACGCTCAATTCCAGAGTTCCATGTATTTGAAGCTTTGGAATATTGTCACGATTTACTAGGCAAATTTGGCGGACACAGAGCAGCCGGGGGATTCTCTTTACCAGCAGAGAATTTAAAGATGTTGCGATCGCGTTTAATTGATTTTGCTAACCAGTGCCTTGAACCACAACATCTCAAGCCTCTGCTCAAAATTGATGCTGAAGTCAACCTCAATCACATTAATCAGCAGCTTTATCAACAGCTTAATGCTCTCCACCCTTGCGGTATGGACAACCCCGATCCAGTTTTTTGGACACCTAATGTTCAAGTAGTTGAGCAAAAAATTGTCGGGAAAGGTCACATTAAACTGACAATTGCCCAAACTATTGATAATCAGGAGTATAGAATTAAAGCGATCGCTTGGCGTTGGGGCGACTACTTCCGCTTACCATCGCGTGTGGATGTCGCTTACAAACTGCGAGAAAATTACTTTAACGGTAACACCAGCATCGAATTAGAGTTAATAGGTGTCAGATTGCCAATTCAGATTCAACAATTTTTTACTTCGCCACCTATACAGTCAAGCACCACCTTTGAGTGTAATCAGCGACAATATACTTGTGGTTTCTATAAAAATGGTATTAAAGCAGAATTAAGAATTAGAAATTCTGAAGGCAAAGTCTTAGCCATACAGCCAGGACATATAATCGGTTTACTGGGCACTAATCGTCAAAATGCCAAAGAAGTTGATATCTCTCAGCCACAGTATGACAGTATTATCCAAGCTGCCCTTCAGGCGTTATCAGTACTGAGTGCTGAGTTATGAGTTATGAGTTATGAATTCTTAAATTAACTTCTCACTCCTAACTCTTAACTGTTAACTCCTTAGTCAGCACTCAGCACTCTTATAGGTTGCCGTTGCGAAATGCCAGCACAAAGATTACCGCTGGGCCAGCAATCACGATGAGCGCCACGGACAACAATTGGAAAATAACTTCCCAATTGATACTGGTAAAAGCATTAAACAAGTCAGACACAGCGTCAAACATTTTTCCTTTTCTCCTCCCAATAGTCTTAAAAAATTCAATAACTTAAATTAGAAAACCCGAAATCGATCATATATGGCTATGGACTGTTAAATTTAATTTACTTAACAAAATTATAAGAAAAGATATAAAAACGTAAAATAGGGGGATTGGGCATTGGGCATGGCTCAAGAATCAATAGTTCTTTCCCCTGCCTCCTCTGCTCCCCCGTTCCGCACTCCCTAATCCAAAATGTCAACTTGGCAATGTGTAAAGCAATGTGGAGCCTGCTGTAATCTCGATCCAGCAGAGCGTCCAGACTTGGAAGAGTATCTCTCACCACCAGAACTAGAACTCTACCTCAGCATGGTAGGCGAAGGGGGATGGTGCGTTAATTTCGACCATAGCACGCGAGAATGTCGCATCTACCCCAATCGTCCGCGCTTCTGCCGTGTAGAATCAGAAGTGTTTCAAGATATGTATGGGGTTGAACCAGAAGAAGTCAACGATTTTGCTATTGACTGCTGTCGCCAGCAAATAGAAGGAGTTTATGGCGATCGCAGTTTAGAAATACTACGCTTCGACCAAGCTGTTGGCCTTTGACATCCAACCCTCCTTTTTTTGTGTGAGATTGCAATTTATGACAAAAATATGAGAAAATGATAGAAATATGAAAACACCCTAGCAACCAAAACTACTGCTTGTGAAACTTGATTCTGCACCTTTGGAGATTTCTGCCATATCTCACACTGAGATCGAGCTAGAACTGGAAGACAGCAATAATTTTAACTTAACTCCTGCGATCGCTTTGTCAGTTCAGCCTGTAATTGCCGATAGTCCTCAAAAGCAGCAATCAGCGCTAGTAGTTTTTGGTACGACTTTTGTAACCATTTTTCTAGCAGAAATTGGAGATAAGACTCAGCTATCCACTCTGTTAATGAGCGCACAATCTCATTCGCCGTGGGTAGTATTTATCGGATCTGCGGCGGCGCTAATAACCACCAGCTTATTAGGTGTGCTTTTAGGTAGTTGGATAGCCAGCCGACTCAGCCCAAAAACCGTAGAAAAATCAGCCGGCGTGATGCTGTTGGTAATTTCCCTAATGCTATTTTGGGATGTATTTACTAGTCATTAGTCATTAATCATTAATTTCTCTCACTCACCCATAAATAATATGGATTGGCATCTTTTAGGACTGAGCTTTATTACGGTTTTTTTATCAGAATTGGGTGACAAAAGTCAGCTAGCGGCGATCGCACTTTCAGGACGTTCTAATTCTCCACGTGCAGTATTTTTCGGTGCAGCAGGCGCATTGCTGTTGACAAGTCTGTTGGGATCGTTAGCAGGGGGTGCAGTAGCCGAATTACTACCTACACGTGTGTTAAAAGCGATCGCGGCTGTAGGATTTGCCATTCTTGCTGCACGCCTGCTGTTATTTAACAATGAACCATCAGCAGATTCTGAACAAACACCTTAGAGAAGAATTCAGAATCCAGAATCCAGGAATCAGAATTATCCTTCGGTCAGGTATTGGAACCCGGCAAAGTTTTTAACCAGTATCACTTAGTAATTCGACCCTTTAACCAGGTCAGTAACCATCGGACTCGAATTAATACTGAATCCTCACCGGAGGCGGAGCGTCTCCGACTCCGCTCCTGAGTTTTGAATTCTTATTTACAAAAGTTCCCAAGCAGTTCCTTTGTAGCCGTATTGAAAAATTTCTGGATGCAAAATTTCTGCCAAAATTTCTAAAGAATCTACCAGTCGCGGTCCTGGACGATTGAAGTAAGAATTACCATCAGTAATGTAAACTCTACCAACTGCGGTAGCGTGTAGTTTTTCCCACTCTGGACGTTGAGTTAATAAATTGGCTTCTTTGCGAGTACGATTTAAATCAAAGCCACAAGGCATAAAAACAATTACATCGGGATTAGTTGTTAATAGTGTTTCCCACGGCAAGATCGGAGAAGGCTGACCTGTAGCGCAAAATAGAGACTGTCCTCCTGCTAAGTTAACTAATTCAGGAATCCAATTAGCGGCGACCATCAAAGGATCAGTCCACTCGATACAGGCGACAGTAAGCAGTTCATCTAAAGAAAGTCCTTGGATTTTTTGCTGACAAATTTTGACGCGAGCTTCTAAATTTTCTAAGACTTTTACCGAGTCTACACCAAAAATATTGCCGACTCGCTCAATGTCAGCCCAAACATCCGAAAGAATATTGGGTTGTAAAGAAATAATCTGAGGTTTACTGTCAATCAGTGTAGCAACTGCATTTTCAACATCGTGTAAGCTCACAGCACAAACATCGCACTGGTCTTGAGTGAGAATATGGGTAGGCTGCAATTGCTCTAAAACATCTGTTTTGATTTCATAAATACTAAGAGCAGATTGCAATAAATTGTTCACTTCGTCGTGAATTTGGCTGCTGGAGGCATCACTGTTTAAACGTGCTTGGGTACAAATGGGGCGATTGAGGATTTCTGGAGGGTAATCACATTCGTGCGATCGCCCCACAATAGCATCAACCAATCCTAGTGTCGCTAAAATCTCTGTTCCACCGGGAATCAGGGAAACAATTCTTACATCGCTATTTGTCATCGCTCCACCTCCGCAAAAGCTTGCCGTTACCTTAAGTTTGGCAGAATTTGAGCCATTAGGTATCTTTCTCTAGGAGAATCAAGGGTATTTTGCTAGTCAGTACTTAGCAAGAAATTGTACTGGGGATTGGGTATTGGGAAAAATCTTTAGCAATCCCCAGTTTCAAATTAAAAATACTATACTACTTATACTACTTGATAGTAGAATTACTTAATAGTGAAATTCCTTCAAATGTTAATTATCCCCTGGCAAAAATTAATAGTATAAAGTAACAGAAGTAATAAGCAAAATCTAGCTTATAACTAATTAGCCATAATTATAAAATTTGATTAGAAAAATTATACTTTCCGGTTATGAAAAACCCTATCAAGTAATTGTAGTTATACAAAGACAGTTTTACTTTTTCCGTAGAACTGCAAGTCCAAATTATTTCTTCTTGAGGGCAACTAATGCAGGTGGTGTCAACTAGAGATATTACAGACCACAACCAGGCCCAAGAGGCTTTACGAATCAGAGAAAATAGTCGGCGAAAACAAAGCCAGGCGTTGGTGCAACTGGCAAGAAGCAAGACATTTCAGCAAGGTAATCTCAATGCCGTGTTGAAGGAAATCACAGAAACTGCTGCTCAGACGCTATTAGTAGAGCGAGTGGGGGTATGGTTATATAATGAAGAACGTTCAAAAATTGAATGCATTAATTTATATGATGTCAAGACTAAGGAGCATACCTTTGGTAACTCGCTTTTAAAAACAGATTTTCCTGCTTATTTCCAGGCTTTAGAAGAGGAACGTACTATTGCCGCAGATAATGTCAGAAACGATCCCAAAACCCAAGAATTATCTGAGTCTTATTTTTCAGTTTTGGGCATCACATCTATACTAGATGCACCAATTTGGCTAGAGGGTCATTTGATAGGCGTAGTATGTCACGAACACATAGGCGAAGGTCGTCAATGGACTTTAGAAGAAGAGAGTTTTGCTGGGTCAATTGCAGATTTTGTGACGCTGGCTATAGAAGCGAGCGAGCGAAATGTCGTACAGGAAGCACTGCGACAGAGTGAGGCACAATTTCGGGCGATTTTTGAGCGTTCCTCTATCGGCATTGGACTTATAGATATGAAAGCGCAGATAGTCGATACTAATCTGGCACTGTGTGAGATTTTAGGATACAGCCGAGAAGATTTATACGGCAAGCGCTTTACAGATTACATTTCCATAGAAAGGGAGGATTTAAAACTTTACAAACGACTGATGTCAGGAATTCGCACAGAATTAAAGAGAACTTCGAGGGACGGATTACAACCCTCCAAACATCAGGAACAGCTTGTAGAAAGACATCGTATTGAGATAGAAAGACCCTGCCAGCACCAAAATGGTAGCTTAGTTTGGACTCATATCTCTGTTTCTGTTATACCAGGCAGCAATGGTGAACCTGAGTTTTTTCTAGCGATGATTGAGGATATTACTGAACGTAAGCAAACAGAGTTGAAACTACGCGCCTCTCAAGAAGCAGCAGAAGCTGCCAGTCGAGCAAAAACTGAATTTTTAGCAACCATGAGCCATGAGTTGCGGACACCTCTCAATGCGATTATGGGTTTGTCACAGTTACTGCAACAAGAAATAGTTGGCTCTCTGAATGAAAAGCAGAATGAATATGTAAGTTGTATATATAGTAGTGGCGAGCATCTGCTGGCAGTGATTAACGATATCCTTGACTTATCTAAGGTAGAAGCAGGTAAAGAGGAGCTGTTACTATCATCTTTATCAGTGGCAGATATATGTAATTATGCCATTTGGACAGTGCGCGATCGCGCCTCAGAAAAGGGATTACAACTCTCCTGTGAAATTGATCTAGAAGCGGATATTTGTATTGCTGATGAGCGGCGCATCAAGCAAATGCTACTCAACTTGCTCACTAATGCGATTAAATTCACCCCAGCAGGTGAAGTATCGCTGGTAGTCAAAAAAGTGCTACAAGGGATAACGTTTACAGTTTCAGATACTGGCATTGGTATAGACTCAAGTCAGTTTCAATTTCTATTTGAACCGTTTAAACAGCTTGACAGTCGCTTAAATCGGCAGTACGAAGGCACTGGTTTGGGTTTAGCCTTGACACGTAAATTAGCGCGTTTACATGGTGGAGATGTTACCGTGACATCAACTGTAGGAAAAGGCAGTCAGTTCACTCTGTTTCTACCAAATCCAGAGCATCCAGGAAATGAGATAGATGAGACAGATGAGATAGATGAGACAGATCAGGAAGCAAATTTTACCTCGTCCTCCTCTTCTCCAGTCATCCCCACAAATAAAACTATTTTGCTTGTAGAAGAAGAGGAAAACACAGCAACAGTGTTGCAAGATTATCTCCACACAATTGGCTATCAAGTCAAGTGGATAGATAATGGTAACGACTTTTTAAAACAAGTACAAAACTTCCAACCAGATTTAGTTTTTTTCGATTTCCAGTTAGTCAAAAAGGATGTTCATATCTGGAATTTGCTGAAAATCCTTAGAAAAGAGCCTTATCGGCAACATTTACCGATTGTAATGACGACTTTTAGCGAACCTTTAGAGGAGGAAATTGCCATGCTGCCAGGTAGCGCTAATGACTACCTTGTTAAGCCAATTCACATAGTCCAGTTAGAGTCGATTTTGATGAGATATTTTAGTTAATTGCTCATAAAAATACATTTTTGTACAAATAATTAGTGAAAAAATATATTAGATAATATTTTTACTTTGACTGTGAAAATCTTTTTATCATTTTTACGTGGAGAATATTAGCTTCTTCAAATATTTCCCCTTCTTCTACAAAATCGAGTTTTTTATATAAATTTTTCACATATTCTTGAGCATGAATCACTACTTCTGGAATATCTTGGTTAGCTATCAGCTGTAGGGCATTTTCCATAATTTTCTTACCAATACCTTGGCCTCTTACTGTCGATAAAACAGCTAACCTTTCTATTTTGGCAGTTTTATCATCCAAATATCTGATTCTGGCAGTACCCACAACCTCCATATTTAAATAAGCAATTAGATGATCGGATATTTCATCTTTGCCATCAAATTCTAAAGCGGGATCTACCCCTTGTTCTTCTTGAAAAACTGATTTTCTAATTGCTTTAATTGCCGGAAAATCTTTAGGTAATTCAGCAACTTTTATAACTAAATTACTCATGAAACTCTCTTTGAAGTTACTACCTATTGTAGTTTAATGTAAGTTTGATGCACCTCTCCATGCTTTGAACGAAAGTGCAAGCCTGTCCCTCTCGTAGTCGGAACTACGGTCTACACACAAGTCCTTCTGACCCCCTCTAACTCCAGGGCTGATTCATTCCATTTCAAACAGGATTTGTCAAGATGGTTAGCAAGAAAATTGTAAGTAAGCGTGACGAAGAGATGAATATTTAAGCACTGAAATATCAGTAAAATAGTTGGTTTCATCGGCACGCTAGTAACAAAATAACTAATTTTTAATTGCTATAACCCTTGATTTTTAAAGCTCTTTGGGGAATGAAACAGCCCTGCCTCTAACTCCCCCTTGGTAAGGGGGAGAACCGGATATTTCCCCCCAATGCATCGGGGGGATTAAGGGGGGTAAATCCAGGATTGGGGTTTCATTACCAAGATGTGTGTACACCGTAGGACTCGGAGAGGGAGGGTTTTACGTAATAAAATCAGGGAGAGGTGTTTTGATTATGCTAATTAGACGGCTACTATATTAGCCGTGGAATTCACGTTAGTTTAATCTGCTCCTTCAATTGGTGCAAAACCTTGACGTTGAATATTTTCTGTCACCGCACGTGGTTCTAAAAATTGCAGGAGGTAATCAGGGCCGCCTGCTTTAGAACCTACTCCAGAAAGTTTGAATCCACCAAAGGGTTGTCGTCCAACGATCGCTCCGGTAATATTGCGATTGATGTACAAATTGCCTACTTCAAATTCTGTCTGCGCCTGCTGAATGTGCGAAGGTGTTCTAGAATAAAGTCCGCCAGTTAAGGCGTAGTTTGTACCGTTGGCGACTGCTAACGCTTCCTGGAAATCTTTCACCCGAATTACCGCCAGCACAGGGCCAAAAATTTCTTGCTGGGAAATTACCGCATTTGGCGATACTTCACTAAAAATGACAGGCCCGATAAAATATCCTTGTTCGGGTGCTGGTAATTCCAAGGCTACTTCTGCTTCTGCCTTACCCTTCTCAATATACTCGCGGATGCGATCGCGGGCATTAGCATCAATCACTGGCCCAACTTGTGTACTTGGTAACTCTGCTTCCCCAATGTTCAAGGATTTTGTCGCTTCTACCAACCGTTGCACAAAGGCATCATAAATCGGTTGCAGCACAATCACCCTGGAAGCAGCAGAACATTTTTGGCCGCTGTAACCAAACGCCGATTGCACTACCCCCACAACAGCTTGGTCTAAATCAGCACTTTCATCAACAATAATGGCATTTTTGCCACCCATTTCAGCAATCACGCGTTTCATGTGCTTTTGTCCGGGTTTCAACGTTGCCGCTTCTGCGTAAATTCGACAGCCGACTTCTTGAGAACCCGTAAAAGCAATTACATGAGTATCGGGATGATTTACCAAATAAGCGCCAACTTGCGAACCCTTGCCAGGTACGTATTGAAATACACCTTTAGGAAAACCAGCATCTATCAAGATTTCTGTGAGTTTCGCTGCAATTACAGAAGACGTTTCCGCAGGCTTCAGGAGAGTACAATTGCCTGAAACTAAAGCTGCAACAGTCATTCCACAAGCGATCGCTAGTGGGAAATTCCAGGGAGAAATTACTACAGCAATCCCCCGTGGCTGGTAGATATAATGGTTAGTTTCACCAGGTATGTCATAATTCACACCTTTATCTAACCGTTCTATCTCGTCAGCGTAGTACCGACAAAAATCTATCGCTTCCGAAACTTCTCCATCAGCTTCCTTAACTGGTTTTCCAACTTCCAAAACTATCCAAGCTGAAAGTTCAGCGCGGCGGAGTTCCATTAAATCACCGGCTTTCCGCAAAATATTAGCGCGTTGTTTAGCTGGTGTTTTCCGCCACCCAGGAAATGCCGCTTTTGCAGCTTGCATTGCTTGTTCTGCTTGTTCAACGCTAATCAACCCAACTTTACCAATTACCTCACCGAAATTAGAAGGATTGAGAGAATCAACAAATTCCGGCGGATTGACATACTCGCCATTAATCAGTGGTAAATAAGTTTTACCCAACTGTTGACGAACGTTTTGGAAAGCCTGCTTCGCCTTGGTTCTCACCTCTTCCTCAGCGTAATCGGTATCAGCAGCACCGAGGAAATGAGAGTAAGGAGTTAAAGAGTTTTTTTCTTCTTTGACAATCGGCGCTGCTAATAATTCCTCAATCGGTCGATTTTCGAGATTTTGGCGTAAAAAAGAACTATTAGCGGTATTTTCCAACAATCGGCGAATTAAATACGCCATTCCAGGTAATAATTCACCGTAAGGACAGTAAACTCTGACTCGATAACCTTTATCAACCAACGCCTTGGCAACTTTATCTCCCATACCGTAGAGGACTTGCAATTCAAAGCGACGGCGGGGGACATTTAAACTTTCAGCAATGGCAATGGCGCGAGAGTGCGATCGCACATTATGGCTACCAATGGCAGAATACACATATTGATGATTTTCTAGCAATAACTGAGTGATGTTTTCAAAGTTAGCATCAGTTGCGGCTTTGTCGTTGTAAACTGGCTGTGGCCAATGCTTCTGCGCTGCTTTGATAGTTTCCTGATCCCAATATGCGCCTTTCACCAAGCGGATTGTCAGGGGATAACCACGTTCCTTCAACCAAGAAATTACGTCTTTGGTATCTTGCTCACTATCACGCAGATATGCCTGAACTGTCATGCCAATATCTGTGCGTTGCCGAAACTCCTCTTCTAGTAACAGTTTTTTCAAAATGCTGAGAGTTATGTCTTTATAGGCATATTGTTCCATATCAAAATGGACAGCTGCCCCTAATTCTTTAGCACGACGTAAGAGAATCCGAATGCGATCGCTAACTCGCTCCTCACTACCTTTAGCATCTAATGGGTCAAATTGGGAATAAAATGCTGTTAATTTAACAGAAACCTGAACTTTTGGGAGGGGTTCGCCATCAGCCTCATCAATAGCCGGAATAGTTGTCCAATTCTTTGATGCTTCCACCAATTGTTGCATTAATTCTAGATAGCGTTCTAGATAAGACTGCGCTTCTGCTTCAGTAATTACGGCTTCACCAAGTAAGTCGATGGTGAAAGCCATTTTTTCTTTTCGCAGTCGTTCAACTGTTTTGATAACTTGTTTAATATTTTCCCCAGAAATATATTTATGGGCAAGCGTCTCAACTGCTGTCCCAACGGTTGTAGCAGCAACTTGTCCAGGCATCGAATCGGGATTAGCAAAGTTTAGCATTCCCTTCAAAGCTGCCGGTAATTCTACAGATTCATCGCCTAAATATTCTTGTAAATGTGAGGCAATTTCTGATTTACTGTGCAAAGCAGGTAACGTATCTATAAAGCGAAATAGTTGCACCCGCAACCCAGGATTACTCATTGCCCAAGCTAGTAATTTATCATCCCAACGCATTTGATCCCGCAGGGAAGAAAAAAACGAACGATTTTCCTGCGTTGCTGCGAGAAGTTGTTTAGCAATTTCTTGGGTTTTAGCTTCGTAGGTGCTTGTTTGTACTTGTAATACCACTGATAATAACTCCGTTAATACAAGGCAAGGCTTTTTGTCAAAAGCTTGTGTCTCTATTTTGACGCTTTCATTTAGCTGTCACCATATCTATAACGTAGGATAGTTCAGTTTTGCTTGGAGGATATTTGAACACGCTGTAAAACAGCTAACGCCAGTTCGCAAACTGCTGTAAGAAGTATTTGTTAACGTTGTTGAATCCAGATTTGTGGAAAATTTGTTGTTTGCAAATCTATAAAATTGACTATAAGCCTTAAATGTTACATCTTAAAAGTCTCGACGCGCGAGAAGAGACTACCCACCTTTGCCCATACTCGTATGTACTTATTTTTTCCAATACTAAGAATGGGTATACTGCCTCTATGCCTACAGAAAACTTTATGGATATTTTATTTTATAACTGGCAACACACTCTCCAATCCTTTGGCATTGACCAGGTAGCAGCTGAGAAAGCCTTTAATCTCTTGGTTGAAGCTTATTCTACCCCTGGTCGCTATTACCATACACTGAAACACATCGATCGCGTCCTCAGCACAATTCAGATTTTGCAAGGCTATGCCAACAACCTAGCTGCTGTTCAACTAGCTGCGTGGTTTCACGATGTAGTGTATGACACTGAAGCCAAAGATAACGAAGAACGAAGTGCAGACTATGCTTTTGAGTTGCTGAGTAATTTGGGTATTCCAGAAAGTACTATAACTACTGTCACCCGTCTGATTCTGAACACTAAAGACCACCAAGCTGCGGTGAATGACTATGATAGCCAAGTCTTAGTTGATGCAGATTTAGCAATTTTAGCTACTAACCCAGTTGATTATAAAGAATACGCTCATGCCATTCGTCAAGAATATGGCTGGGTAGCAGAGGCAGACTATATCACAGGTCGTCAGCAGGTTTTAGAACGATTTTTACAGCGATCGCGCATTTATTTTACGCCTTTAATGTCAGAGTTTGCCGAACCATCTGCTCGTGGTAATATCCAGGCAGAAATTCAGTCTTTGTTTTCTCGTTAGCTTTATCACTGTTAGTAGCATAAAATTTTTTCTATATGAATTAGGGGAGAGTGATTTCCCTCCAATTCAGGGAACTATAAAAATGGTGGTTACTGACAAATATTACTACAATTTTGATGAGAACTCTTCAACAATCACCCTCACTTAGGGCAGTATTCCAACAAAAAATCGACACCAAAAAATCTACCAAACACCAAGAAATTCATGAAAGATTAGGTGATGGCTTTTTAGGTGGGTTGGGTTCATTCATGTTTGAATTTAACCAAGCAACAAATAAATTCAAAGGCAATATGGGGGAATGGAGAGTATCACTACTTTTGCAATCTTTCCCCGATACATGGGTGATATTTAATAATGCTTTAATCCCTACTAACTCAGGCTCTCTAACGGAAATAGACCATTTAATTATCGGTGAAAGTGGTGTTTTTTTAGTAGAGGTCAAAACCTGGAAAGGCTCATTTAGCGCTTATAAAGATAAATGGAAACGGCGTGAAGGTAACAATTGGGTAGCAGTTGACAATAGTCCGACTTCTCAAAGTATTTACCATCAAAAAATGTTTAGTCAGTGGATTACTTCATTAATGCCTAACCTTCCTAATGGGTTTGTTGCAGCTCCAGTAGTCTTCCCAATTGCTAAATGGATAGGAGCAAATGATTGCTCAGTTCCAGTTTTACAAGGTATCCCTGCACTACTACAGATGATAAATAGTTCCCCTGATTGTTTAGCACCAATACAAGTACAGGCAATTGCCCAAGTCGTTGAAAACTTGATACTTCCTACAAACACTATACCGATTCCTAAGCCCAAACCTGTTAAGCGTCAGAATCCTATAATTTGAGTTTATTAAGTGCGCCAGAGTTAGGCAGAAGGCTTGACCATTGATGTGTACGGGGGCAATATGCCAATAGTCGCTGCCTTCTCCCTCTGGTATCACTTATAAATTTGTTGGAAATCCCTTAGTTAACGTCTACCACCACCACGATGAGGTATTTCAGACACTTCAATATCTTCTAGCTTTCTTTTCGGTGCAAACATTTCTTGATGTTGTTGCTGTTGAATTTTTTGCTGTGCAAATTTTACGCGGGTGCGAACTCCCAGATCGGCATCGGTATCGAGTATTTGCTGAAGCTGATTTGTAATCCGCGATGCTTGATCGGGTAAAGTGACTGCTATGGCGATCGCTAGTGTTTCTAAACTCGTCACTGCCGCATAGCGCACTATCCACTCTGGATCTTGAGAAATTAGTAATAGTGCCTCTAATACCTGAATCTGAACAGATTCCACTTTCTCAGCAGGTAGTTGCTGCCAGCGCAAAGTGCCTAATCCCCTAGCAGCTGCTCGCCGCACACTTAAGGAAAAATCAGTTTTTGCTGCCTCTAACAAGGTATCCAGCGCCCGAATATCACCAATTCCGGCTAAGGCACGAATAGCCCAAGCTCTAGCACTGTAGTTGTAGTCATCAATTAGTTCCAATAGTGACGGTACTGCGACTTGCCCGATCGCAATTAGTCCATCTACTGCCGCCACTGCTGCCCCTGGATTGTTGTAGCCCAAAGCTGCAATCAGAGTGGGAACAGATTCCTCTATACCAGCTGCCGCTAACTCCTGAACTGCGTCTAATAAGCGATCCGAGGAGTCTGCTTCTTCCACAGCACGGATTAATATTTGAGCAAGGTCACTGTTATTCATAATAATTTGTCATGAGTCATCAAGGATCTGCCAATTGTAGCTTAACTCCTCCGTAGTTGACATCAGACATAAACCCCCTAGCCCTTATTTCGCAGTTATGTTAGGGGTTTATGTCTGATAAACAATTGATTTAAGCGTATTAATAACGACTAATGCCTGGGAAATTATAACTACAATAGCGAGTCCATCAAATTTATTACTTTAATTGCACCATCTGACAAAGTGCTTGTTGCTGTGTGGCTAACTTGATATTCTAGTAATCCTTTAAGAGAAATTAGCTTCAGGCTATTTTCGGCAAGAGTTTCGGCGATCGCATCTGCTGCGGGTAGATAGCCAATCGCTCCCAAGTCTGCTAACACTGCTCGACGCAATTGTAATTTTTCTCCTGCCAGAGCTTTTACTAACCGTTCTCCATAAACTGGTTCTTGGGTTAATTGATACATCGCTCGTGCGGCAGCATATTGCACCAATTCGATTGGATGCTCTAAAAATGGTTTTACTAAGGGGATAGACTCAGTCGCCCTCAAGGCTCCCAAGGCTTCTAAAATGGCCTCGTAGGGTTGAGATAAATCAGGCTGCTTTGAGATCAGCTGCTCTCCCTGCAAACCTACTTGTAATAACTCGATCAGGGCGGGAATGCAAACCGGATCGCCCAGCATTTCTAAGGATTGTGCCGCTGCTTCCCGAACATAAAAATCTGAGCAGTCTAAACACGCAATTAAAGGTGAGACTGCCTGGCGATCGCCTAGTTTCCCTAAAGCCCTAGCTGCGTTCCGTCGCAGAGGATATCCGCCTTCTGGTGTTCTGTCGGCTTCATCCTCTAACGCTTTAATCAATCCTGTAACCGCAGCTGCTTCACATATCCGAAACCTACCCAACCACCAGGCAGCATAAAAGCGCAGACCTAAATCTGCACTTTCAAGATTAGCGATCGCTTGTTCTACTGTTAAAGATTCACCATCACCAGAGTTACCTGTCGGTGATAAATCTTCAAATTTCTGCGGACTAGAATTCATTATGAAGAAGGAGGATCGCTTTGTTCGCTATTTGTTTGAGGTTCAGCGTTCAATGGCTGAATGCTGACTATTTTGCCACCCAAACGAGTAATTCGCTGCATTTCTTGATTCATCCGGTTCTCAGGTACTGTGAAAAACACAGTGGCACTAGAACGAATGGGATAGTTTGTTTTGTCAGTTTCTTCGCTTTGGCGCAGACCTACTACTTCATACCGAAAGTAGCGACTACTCGTTCTACTACTAATTGGCCCAACCATAAAATTAATTCCCTATTCTAAATTGTCATTAGTCTTTTGCCTTTAATAATGACATCGACTAATGACTATTGACTATTGACACTAAAGGGGTTTTACACTAGCTATTTTACCACCTTGTTTTACCACTCTCTGGAAGTAACTAGATAGTTCTTCATAAGGTATGATCACTGCTTGATTGACGCGGCGTGTGCTGGGATACCCAGCTCCAAAAACACCTGCTACTTCAATACGGTAAAGTCTGCCTTCTTTACCAAAGGTTCCCGCACCACCAAAAGTACTGTTGGGGGTAACGCCTTTTTCAGAAGCAACGTATGAAAAACCTGAAGAAGCACCAGAGGGAGGAACAACGACGGATGCGCTATTGCGGCCTAGTTCGCTAGCAAGGCGGGTGTCTTTGCCTTTGAGTTGGGAGGTATCGCTACTGGCATAGCCGCGATAAAGTTGAAATATCCGGGTAAATCCGACAGTTTTTTGTCCTGTTTGGGTTTCAAAGCCGCGATAGTAAGGCACTATATTTTCACCAAAGTTAGATTGATACTCTGGCGAATCAATATAAGAATCGATGTCGGCTTCATATCCCTTGGTTTGATACAAGTCTAAGTGATAGACGACATCAGACTCATCATAAGGGGCACGACCCAACAAATGTTTGTAGTTCAGTTCGATGACGCGAGTTTGGAAGTTGTCGTAGAAAAACTTGGTTTTGTACAGTTCCGATTTAGCTAGCTGACGTACAAACTCTTGCACTGTAATTTTGCCATCACGGAGGATCGATTCAGCACTTGTTAAGCGGTCAGATGCCAATATATAGTTGTTGCCCAAAACTTGACGATAGACGGCAGCAATTACTCTTTCGATGTCTTCTTTGGTTGCATTCGGACGCAATTCCACAGGAGACTGATCGCTAAAAGGTTCTGTTCCCAGACGGGAAGCTGCTGTTGTAATAGCCATTGGTAATTTTCCTTTTGTAATTAGTAGTTGGAAAAATTAGGAGTTAGGAGTTAAGAGTTAGGAGTTAAGGCTAGGAATATAGTTAGGAATTTAAAACTCATAACTTCTAACTCCTCACTCCTCACTTCTAACTCCTCACTCCTAACTCCTCACTTAATTCCCGATTCCCTATTTATACGGCTGTAATGCTAATAACCTTACTACCCTTGCGATTCAACTGCTGCAATTTACTAGAAAGTTGCTCGTAGGGTACGATCAATTCCGCAGTACCGCGCCGTACTACAGCTGAGTTTGGGGAAGCTGCTTGTAGTACTCTGATCCGGTATGTTTCGCCGCGACCACCTGTAGAGAGTCCTGTTAAGGCTCCAGCAGAGACTGGGTAAATGGGTGAAGCTAGATTCTTAGCCACTTCCCAGGTGAGGCGTCCTTGTTTTTGTCCTTGAGCGCGATCGCTATTGGCATAACCCCGATACAGTTGGAACAGTCGGCTATAGCCAACGTTTTTCTGTCCTACTTGACTTTTAAAGCCTTTATAGTAAGGGACAATATTTTCGCCAAAATTCTCTTGATATTCTAATGAGTCAATGTAGGAATTAATCTCAGCTTCATAACCTTGTGAGTTGTAAAGCTCAACATGGTACGAAATCTCTGACTCATCTTCTGGGGCACGCCCCAATAAATGCTTATAATTCAACTCGATAAACCGAGTTTGGGAGTTGGAGTAGAAAAACTTATCCCGATAGAGTTCTGATTGAGCAATGGCTAGCACAAATCCCCTAACGGTGATTGCACCTTGCTGCAACAGTGATTCTGCACTCTCTAGACGGTCTCCTTCTAGTAGATATGCATTACCCAAAATCTGACGGTAAGCCGCCCGGATAACCACTGCCACATCCGCTTCTGTTCTATCAGGGCGTAGTTCTACTAGTGCTGAATTTTCAAACGCTCCAATCCCTAATCTTGCTGCTTGTCCCAAAGCTGCCATCTTTAACCTCCCAGTTTTAACTGCAAAACTGAAAATTTTTTAGAAAAATTTTTTCTAGTCTTTTAACAGTCTTCTTGAAATTGACACTCACCTTACTTTAAGTAAGGCGATTTTTAAGACATAGCTGCCTTAATATCCTGTTTCCACAGCTTCCCGGCTCACCTTATCGGTTTGGCAGTCCCTTATGAGGGAGAAACCTCCAGATATTCTCTGTCAGACACTGCGCGTAGCTTGCTTTTCCGTAGGGGATTTGACTCGCTAATGTTGCGCCAGCGTCTTTCCTTCAGAACGCTACGTGTTCGCGGAGCGTCTTGTCAGAAAAGGGAGAAGATTGCGCTCGCTGCCTCACCACATTTGCCACAAGGGCGTAGTGATATCTCCTTACGTTATTTCGGGCGTATACTTTCCCTCAGTCCGAGGGTAGGTTTTTAAATCTTGTACTGACAAAAATATTGTGCCAATTGACGGTAGCTTAAAAGAGGCACTGGGTTGTGAACTTTCCCAAAGTTGTAGCAAATACCGTGCTACCTCGGCAGCTTTCATCCCTGTTCTAAAGCAAAAAATACAGAACTACGTTCCTCTTTCTCCAGGGTTTTCAGCTAGCTTTTCTTAAAAAACTGCCCGGAGAGGTAAACAACTCATAGAACTCCTTTGTCATAAGAGCTGATTTCCTCTCCGGGCTAAAGAAACACTCTAGCTTAGAGTATTGATTACGTAGTCGATGTAGGAATTTGCTTCAACAGCTGGGTCGCCGCTGAGACCGTGGTTAGCTTTGATGTACTTGAGAGCTTCAATGTACCAGCTAGGAGAAAGATCAAAAGTCCGGTTGATTTCAGCCAAGCCAGAAATCAAGAAATCATCCAAGGGGCCTGTGCCACCAACAACTAAAGCGTATGTGATAATCCGCAAGTAGTAGCCAACATCACGTACACACTTGCCTTTACCGCGCGCATCAGACGCGAAGTTAGGGCCTTGCTGTTGAGTGGTGTAAGGGAACTTGTTATACACCGCTTGAGCAGCACCTTCGGTCAAGCGTTGAGCATTGGCGCTCAATGCTTTTGCTGCTTGTAAGCTAGCAGGAGCTTGGCGGAAGCGACCAAAAGCAACTTGAATTTCGGTGCTGCTGAGGTAGCGTCCTTGAGAATCAGCCGATGCAATTGCTTCAGTTAGAGGTGTTTTTGTCATTTTGGTATTTCCCTTTTACAAACGTTATGGTTGAAATTTTGTTTTGTCCTATAGACAGGACAATTATTTAGTCAACATCAGCAATGCTTGCTTTGCTTAAGCTACAGCAGCAGCAGCACGATCGAAATAGCTAGCTATTTCAGATGACAAAGCACTGCAATCGCCTCTGGTGATATTGTTTGTATCGTTGACAATTGCCAAAGAAGCTTGTTTCAGCTTTTGAATACCAACAGCAACTGAAGCTCCTGGAGTTCCCAATGCCAAGTAGGTTTCCCGCAATCCATTGAGGGCACGATCGTCTAGTACGCTAGAATCGCCAGCAAAGATAGCGTAGGTGATATAGCGAAGAATGATGTCCAAGTCTCTGATACAAGCAGCTGCACGACGGCTGGTGTAAGCATTACCACCGGGAGTGATCAATTGGGGTTGTTCTGCCCACAAATCACGAGCCGCAGCAGCAACAAGAGCTGACGCATTGCTGGTAATACGGTTAACAGCATCTGCACGCTTGTTACCATCTTTGACTAGTTCGCTCAATGCATCCAATTGTGCATCAGAGAGATATTCGCCGCGTGTATCAGCTTGGGAAACTACTTTTGCAAATGCATCTAAAACCATTGCGTTAAATCTCCTAATTTGCTTGGTTAAGAATAATTGGACTCAAAACTGAATGGTTCAGTTGATTTTTGATGTCAGCACTGCCTGACGAGTTACGAAAGGTTTAAAACAGACATCCAAGAAATAAGTTTACGATCTCCAGGCTTTCAGATTAAAACTTTTGTTAAAAAACTTCAAACTTCTATGAACGACTGGAAAACCTGATTAAGATGTTGTTTTTTACTTCCAAGTTCTCTTTATACAATGCTGCTGTATCATATTTTATTACAAATTATTATTATGTTTGTGAAAAATAGTTACATAACTTCATATTTCTGGCTCTGTTTAGTTTATGAGCCGAGCGCTGCTCCTGTGGGAGAGCAATAGGTGTTGTATAGCAAAGTGCTGAGTGCTGTTAGCGGAAGCGGGGCGTTTAGCCCGTGCTGAGTGCTGAACAAAAACCCAGTCGTTTCAGGCCTTTGAGCAATCAACACTGTCCTAACCTATGTGACTACAGTTGTAGTTATGTCTTATGTGTCTTATGTAAAATTACTCGAATTTATTTTGGAGAAAGGCAATAACGCGCTTAAATGCTTGGGGGTCTTGGTAAAGAAAGCTATGACCGCCCTTAAAGAACTCTAAATACGAACCTGGTATCTGTTTGTGTATCGCCTCAAGATTGGCAGGAGGAGATATGCCATCATGATGACCGCCGCAGATATAGACGGGAATATGCAGTTGAGAAAGTCGATTGTATGTATCGTGAGCAGCACGAGCCTCAAGCTGGCGACGACGCCCGGCTTCACGACTTGGTTCGTCTCTACCCGCTTGAGAAACTGCTAGTGTCAGCTTCACTAATTCCTGAAATTGTGTAGTTCGGCTAGAGAGCCAAGCTTCCTGTTGCCAACGGGTATCAGCAATTGTGATTTGCCGATGAGTTAGTTCTTCGCTAGGCAGGTTCGCGAGTTCGTGTAGTGGATATGACGAGCCACCAGCACCGCCACTACTAGTACAGGCCAAAACAAGACGTTTAACGCGGTGCGGATAGCGCAGTGCCAACTCTTGGGCTACCATACCCCCAAAGGAAATTCCGATGACATGAGCGTTTTCCCACCCGACTGCATTTAACAAAGAGTCTGCATCGGCGGCGTAATCTGCTATGGTGTAGGGAATATCAGGTTTTGAGGTTTGACCCAGACCGCGCTGATCGTAGGCCAGGATTTCAAAGTGTGGGGCTAGCGGTGAGTCAAAAATAGTCGGCGATCGCTGCAAATGTGCTCCAGTACCACTGATACTGAGCAGGCGTTGACCAGTGCCACGAATCTCATAATACATTTGCAGGTCACGAACAGATACAAATGGCATGAGTATTTTTCCTGATGCATTTCAGCTAATTTGGCTAAGGGAGCGATCGCAATATTTCTAAATAAGCATTCTCCTTGAACTATTGTATGTTGTTATACACATTCCAGTACAATTAGAATCCTTAAAGGGTGCGCAAGTATAGCACCCTTTAATATCATGATCTAGTATTGACCCTACTCAACCCTGAATTCTGATTGCTGATTACTGCGTAAATTAAGAATTACTCATTACACAAGTACTGAGTAAAAGCCTCACCCCTCGCGATGCCCTGAGCTTGCCGAAGGGTAAGCGGTCTTTCAACCCAGCACTCAGCACGGGCTAAACGCCCCGCTTCCGCTAACAGCACTCAGCACTCAGCACTCAGGACTCAGCACTCAGGACTCAGCACTCTTCATTACTTCCTAATTCCTACCAAACACACTGCCAAGGGCACGCGCCATATTTTGCGGCTGCATTGCATCCATTGCGGCGGTGGGTTCGTAGCCACAATGAACCATACAATCGGCACACTTAGGATTACCACTCTTCTGGCCGTATTGACTCCAGTCAGTTTGTGCGAGTAATTCCTTAAAGGTAGAGTAATAACCTTCGTTTAGCAGATAGCAAGGTTTTTGCCAACCGAGAACGCTATAGCTAGGGCTACCCCAAGGCGTACATTCGTAGTCTTTATCACCAGTGAGAAAATCTAGGAACAAGGGATTGTGATTGAAATTCCAGTTTTTTTCACCACTTTTGTAAGGAGCCAGAATTTCTCGGAAAAGGGCGCGGGTTTGTTCGCGATGGAGAAAATGATCTTGATCTGGTGCCCACTCGTAACTGTAGCCAGGAGAAATCATCATCCCGTCAGTATTTAATGTTTCCAGAAAGTTAAAGAACTCTTGCATATCTTTAGGTTCAGTACCTTCAAAGATAGTGGTGTTAGTAGTAACACGAAAGCCTTTAGCTTTAGCGGCGCGAATGGCTTTGACAGCAATATCAAAAACACCTTTGCGATCAACACAGTGATCGTGCAACTCCCGCATTCCATCTAAATGCACGCTGAAAGTTAGATAAGGAGAAGGTTGAAACTTATCCAGACTCTTCTCTAACAACAAACCATTGGTACACAAGTAAATATATTTCTTGCGCTCAATTAATCCCTGGACAATCTCATCAATTTGGGGGTGCAGCAGAGGTTCTCCGCCAGGAATGGAGACAACCGGTGCGCCGCACTCTTCCACTGCGGCAAAACACTGTTCTGGGGTGAGATTTTGCTTTAATATCTCCTTTGGGTGTTGTATTTTACCACAACCAGTACAAGCGAGATTACACCGAAAAAGAGGTTCCAACATCAATACTAAGGGGAAGCGTTTACGTCCTTTCAACCGCTGTGTAACAAGATACTTCCCAATATCCATAGCTTGTTGTAGATTAACTGCCATTGTTGCGATCGCTCCCTTTTAAAGATAAATACACCACTGGAAAACATACGTAGGGGCGCAAGGCCTTGCGCCCCTACTGTCTATTGCATCCACACGTAAATCGCTATATTTTTCATTTGACATATCCCTGAGCAACAAACCAATCCACAGCATCTTTGAGTGCGGCGTTCAGCGAAGATTGGGGTAGATCCAATTCTCGTACAGCCTTTGAAGCATTGTAATACATAGGTTGTTTCGCCATCCGAACGCCATCCAATGGTACTGAGGGCGATTTCCCTAATGGTGCGAGAATCTTTTCATCAACCCAGGCAACACTCAGGGGCAACCAAGCGGGTACAGTTTGTTGAGGTGCGCTAAGACCTGTGATATCGGCGAGTTGTTCGAGTAGTTGCTTGAGACTGAGGTTTTGATGACCTAAGATATAGCGATCGCCAGATTTACCTCGCTGCAAAGCCAGTAAATGCCCCCATGCCACATCCCGCACGTCGATAAAATTTAGACCAGTATCCAAGTAAAAAGGCATTTGCCGTCGTAAAAACCGCAGTATTATATCACCCGTCGGTGTAGGTTTGATATCCAACGAGCCAATAGGACTGCTGGGATTCACAATAACTACTTCCTGACCTGTAGCAACGGCTTGGATGGCTTCTTGTTCAGCCAGAAACTTAGACTTTTTGTAGTCACCCACCAACTTTTCTAAAGGACTCTGATGTGTTTCATCAACAACTTCCCCTGACGATCCTACCCCAATAGCTGCCACCGAACTTGTGTAGACGGTGCGCTCAATGTTAGCTTTGCGAGCTGCTGCCAACACATTACGCGTACCCAAGACATTGTGACGGTGGAGTAATTCACGGTCTGTTTGCCAGAGGGAATAATGGGCTGCCACATGAAATAGGTATTGACAACCAAGCATCTGTTGCCAAAGATTTGGATCGTTCAAATCGCCTTTGACAATTTTCACATCCAGAGCGCGTAGATTATCCAAATTGCTGGTTGAGCGTGCCAGAGCTTTGACTGTGTAACCCTCTTGCAGCAACAACCGTACCAAGTGGGCACCAATAAAGCCCGTACCCCCCGTGACAAAAACCTGCATTAAGCTGCCCCCCTCTTCTTAAATCGAGGAAACCAATCATCCAAGATGGTGTAGACGACTGGCACAACAATCAAACTGAGAATAGTTGAAGTTACTAGTCCACCTGCGATCGCTACAGCCATCGGCGATCGCAATTCGGAACCAGCACCAAAACCTAATGCGATCGGTAACATCCCTAAAATAGTGGAGGCCGTGGTCATCATAATTGGTCTGAGGCGCACTAGCCCAGTATTGAGGATCGCCTCGGTACGGTCTAAACCAGCATTGCGTAACTGATTGATATAATCTACAAGCAAAATCGCATTTTTATTTGCCAGCCCTAGCAAAAAGACGAAACCGATCAATGAGATCATACCAAAGTCACTCTTAGTAATCAGTAGCGCCAACATTGCCCCTACTAGTGCTAAAGGTAAAGATACACCAATCACCAGAGGGTCTACCCAGCTTTTGAATAGTAAAATTAGGACTATGACAATGCACAGGGCAGATAAAGCCAGAGTAGTACCGAAACTGCTAAAGACTTCACCTTGACGGGCAGAGTCTCCCCCTAAATTTAAAGAAACATTAGAGGGTAACACCGCGTTTGCTTCAGCTACCACTTTGTCAGTGGCATCACCCAAAGACAGATTTTTGCCAAGATTAGCACTGATGTAGGCCACCCGCTGATTATTCAGCCGCTCGATCTGAAAAACCGTGCCCTGTGGATTCGTTTCACCTGTAACTGTAACATCAGCGAATCCTGGTAGCCTTTGAATCCTTTCTTTAATGGCTTTGACTGCTTTGCTCAAAGCTTGGAGATTATCACCTTGTAATGCTATCTGGAGGGGTTTTTGACCGCCAGAATCGACAAATTGAATATCTTCAATACTAGTAGTTACCCCAGAAAGAACAGGTAAGGAGGAGCGCAACTGATCCTGTAGTTCGGCAGTTGTAATTGTGCGATCGCCCTTTAACTTTACATATAGTATCCCTTTATTCGGCTCACCCTCGCGAGAACCAACGGTGGTAAATACCGTTTCAACTGCCGGTGATTTTCTGACTACATTTTCTAATTTCTTTGCAACCTCAAGAGAATCGTTCAAGGGGTTAGGAATTGGGGACTGGAGACTAGGATTTCTCCCCTGCTCCCCTGCCCCCCGGTCACTGAGCGTAGCCGAAGTGCTGCCCCCCTGCCCCTCGGTCACTGAGCGTAGCCGAAGTGCTGCCCCTCCGCCCCCCTGCCCCTCTGCTCCACTAGGAATACTCGGCAAAGGAGCCGTATAAGCAATATTAAATTCGCCGCGATCAAGTTTAGGAATAAACCCTTTGGGAATTAATGGAATCAGTGCTATACCTGCGATGAAACTGAAGACAGCTAACCCGATAACTATTTTCCGGTGATTTAAAGACCAACTCAGTAAATTTCCGTAAAATTGAGTAAAAGCTACCCAGATTTTTGCTTCTCGACGCGGGGAGAGTGAGGATTTAGGTTTCAGCCAGTAGATAGCCAGAACTGGAGATAAAGTCCGAGCAACTAGCATAGAAGCAAGCATTGCCGCGGATACAGTGATGCCAAAAGGTTTGAAGAACTGACCAATTACCCCACCCATTAAACCTATGGGTAGAAAAACTGCTACTGCTGTTAAAGTGGCGGCGGTGACTGTCAACCCAATCTCATTTGTAGCTAAAAGCGCTGCTTGGCGAGGAGTTTCCCCATCGTCAACGTGTCGCATAATGTTTTCCACATCGACGATCGCATCATCAACAATGCTACCAATCACCAAAGCTAAAGCCAGCAGGGTGATTGTTTCCAGGTTGAAGCCGAAAATCGCCATGACGATAAACGTCGCCAGCAAAGACGTGGGAATCGCTAAGGCAGAGATCAGAGTTGCCCGCCAATTCCACAAAAAAGGAAAAATTACTACGATAGACAATAAGACCGCTTCCAGCAAAGCATCAATTGTTGACTGGGTGGCTTGGCGGATATATTCTGCTTGGGTGGCAGCTAAGGTGAGTTTGACATCTTTAAGGGTAGAGCGTAGCCTTTGAACTTCTTTCTCAACCTGACTCACTACTTCCAAGGTATTAGCACTACCGCGTTTGATTACCTGAAATGCGAGTGCATCTTGACCGTTAAACCGGACTAATGTCGCCCCACCTTGGGGGACCGTTGCACTTGCATTTGCTGGATTTACCGGAGGAATTGCAGTCGCAGCGCCTAGTAGTGAGACTTTTAATACTCCTGGTAATTTAGCGATCGCACTGACAATCTCATCTTGCGCTAACTTCGTCAAATCTTTGAGATTCCGTGTAGGACTCTCTATGGCATAACTAATGGCGGCTGACTCGTTTAGATTCAGAGGAATAATTTTAGAAGTCGCTCCTTGAGGCAAAGTTAGTTGCTTTAGGGCAGTTTCAACCTTTTTGGTCGATGTTTCTAAATTCGTCCCAACGGCAAAAGAAAGGGCAACAGCTGTTTGACTAGGATAGGTTGATGAGCGAATATTTTCCAGTCCTTCTAGAGAGCGGAGGCGTTCTTCTAGGGGTTTAGTGAGCTTTGCTTCTGTATCCAGGGCAGCTGTTAGGGGGGCTGTAGCATTTACAACCACCACTGGAAAGGTAATATCTGGAAACAAGGCATACTTAAGGGAACTGAAAGCCAGAACACCAGCTACCGTTACGGCAATCCAAAAACTCACCGTCAGCCACGAAAATTGAATCGCCAATTTGGAAATATTGAAGAGTTCTCGTGCGGATTTGGAGTTATGAAGCTTTACCATCTTGGAAAATTATCGTGTGGATGACACAATTATTTAGTCATGCTACAGCAATCATCTTCGGTTTGCGAATTTTGGTTACTACTAAACGGCAATATTACTTATTGTCACTCAGATATGACCCAATCTTTACTGCAAGCAGTAGTTAATGGTTATGCAGCGACGGTGAGCAATCGTATTTTACAAACTGCGTAGGCTTAGTCGGTCGTAGATCAATACTTCTCGCTTTGTGCATTTTTAACTTGGAATCGGGTTTGGGGTAAAGGGTAAAAGGTAAGGGTTAAAGGTTTTTTCTTTCCCTTTCCCCTTTCCCCTTTTCCCTTTCCCCTTTTCCCCTTAACCGAGAAGTATTGGGTCGTAGATATCGCTCTTTAAGGTAAAGAAGAATCGCGCCACGCCCATTTACTCCAAACATTAATTGACCGTTAAAACTTGAAACTATCGAGACTAGTGCCTAATTTTTTGCCCGTTAACACAATTTTGGTGCCTCAAGGAGCAGAATATAAAGCTGTGTGTCGCGGATTAAGCGGCATTACTGCCTCCATCCCAAAAGTTGTAGCCATACCTGTTGGAATGAAGCCTTTACTCAAATACCTGCAACAAGGACAATTTCTGACTCCAAAATCCAGAGTGCTGATTATGGGTATATGTGGCAGCTTGAGCGATCGCTACACAGTTGGCGATCTTGTGCTGTATCAAGATTGTGTTTATCAAGGGAAGCAGCAAGAATGCGATCGCACTTTTACAGCACAATTGCACTCTTCTATATCAGAAAAAGTATCTTTGGTCAAGTCACTGACAAGCGATCGCGTAATTTGGTCTGCATCCGAAAAACGTCGTTTAGGTGAGACTTTGGCGGCTGATGTTGTTGATATGGAAGGATTTACCGCTTTAGAATTTTTCAATGCCGCTGGGGTGTCTGTGGCAATGCTGCGAGTAGTCAGCGACGATTGCCAGCATAATATCCCTGATCTCACACCAGCAATTAACTCTGATGGCTCTCTAAACCCTTTTCCGTTAGCGATCGCAATGCTTCGACAACCCTTTGCCGCTACTCGGTTGATTCGAGGTTCATTAACAGCATTAAAGGTGTTAGAGCAAGTTACAAATCTACTTTTTTCAGGCTCTAGCAATAAATAATCTGTTGCGTCTTTACAGTCATTTTTAGATGAATAACTATACAGTAGGGGCACAGCTTTGCTATGTCCTTACAAAATATAGCAATCCTAAATCATTTGTGAAAATATCTTTTTAGTCTGTTGGCATTTGCTGTGTCTCTGCCATTAGTTAGGAAAAATGATTTTTCACTAATAAAATTGAATTTACATATTTTTTGATTTTACATCACATGAAGAAAAACTAATAAAAATAAAAATAATGTAGGTATTTATTATGAAATTATTTATAAATAAGTTTTACATAAACTTTATAGTTAAACATATAAATAGAAACCTAGATTGGGAAGCATAATATATAACCTTATCAGGGTTGGGTTCCATAAGAGCTAATTGCACTGAATTGTAAATCAAAAATACCCTTTTGCCAGAATAGCGCGGAACTAATTTACCAACTATCAAACGGAATTTATGAAGCTCAATCACAAGCTCAATCTGTACTCGTTCCTAGCTAGTTTTCCATTACTCAAAAAAAGTTACACCGCTAAAATTATGTTGGTGGCATTTTTGGGTACTCACATACCACTTTTAACCTTACTCTTGAGTTTCGTTATCTCAAACTCCTATTCCTTGGAGATGGCGATTCGAGTTATGCTTATTGCTCTGTTGGCTACCTTAGCGGGTACAGCCGCCACCCTCTATGCACTACACCATCTCCTCAAACCGGTTATTTTGACATCTGCAACATTGCAAAATTATCTAAACACCAAAACTTTACCTGAATTGCCCACAAATTTTGCTGATGAAGCCGGCACATTAATGGCGGATACTTCACAAACTCTTTACAAATTAGATGAATTAATTCATTACATCAGTAATTATGACGATCTAACTGGATTGCCCAATCGTGATTTATTTCGCGATCGCCTCCATAAAACTCTATCTCAACCTGAAAATAACCAGCGCTTTGTAGCAGTCTTTTTGCTGGGTATTGATGATTTCACTGCTATGAGTCATGGTTTGGAGCATGAAACAACAAATTTGTTGTTAAGAGCAGTTGCTCAGAGGTTATCACTCTGTATGACACAAACAGATATTCTTGCCTATTTGAGTGGAGATGAATTTGCCATTGCCCGCATAGACATTATTTCTTTTGAAAGTGTGATTAAGCTATCTCAGATGCTGTTAAGTACTCTGAGCAAACCCTTTTCTATAGAGGGTAAGTTGATTCATATCACTGCCAGCATCGGTATCACAATTAATGGAATAAATGAGTGTAATAGCATAGATCAACTTTTGCAACAGGCTCATATAGCGCTGTACCAGGCGAAGCAGCAAGGGCGTAGCAAATACCAATTTTATTCACCAGAAATTAATGCTGAGTTGCAGGAGCGAATAACTTTAGAAAATGAATTATATGGGGCGCTTGTACGCAATGAAATGCTGGTTTATTATCAACCTCTGATTGATTTGCACAGTGGACAAATTACAGCTATGGAAGCGTTGGTTCGCTGGCAGCATCCTACATTAGGTTTGGTTTCTCCAGCAAAGTTTATTCCCATTGCAGAAGCCAATGGTTTGATCCTACCAATTGGTGAATGGGTCTTGCGAACTGCTTGTGCCCAAAACCGTGCTTGGCAGCTTGCTGGATTTAACCCAATTCGGATATCTGTAAATCTGTCAGCTCGACAGTTTGAACTACCGAATCTGGTTGAGATCGTCAGTCAAATTCTTGAGGAGACTGGACTCCAAGTATCTTATTTGGAATTAGAAGTGACAGAAAGCTTCTTGATGGCTGATATGGAGCGATCGGTTAAAACCTTAAAACAATTACGAGAACTGGGTATATGGTTAGCTCTAGATGACTTCGGTACTGGTTATTCCTCCCTTAACTACTTGAAGCGCTTTCCTGTGAATATGCTCAAGATTGATCGCTCGTTTGTACAGGATGTTACATCTAATCCTGACAGTGCTGCCGTCACGAATGCGATTATTGCCCTGGCAAAAAGCCTGCGGTTAAACATCACGGCAGAGGGTGTGGAAACCCAAGAACAGCTTGACTACCTGAAAATGCAGGGATGTGATGAAGGTCAGGGTTACTACTTCAGTTGTCCTGTGCCCGCTGATATAATTACCCCGATGTTGCAGAAAACTTCTCAGCAGATGGAGAAAATTCCAGCATAAGTGAATGCCTAAGCCAGAAAATACACCCCTGATAACGTTTCACTTGAATTTTGCTAGAAATGGTTATCAGGGGGCAAGTTAAGGAGGCAGCTATGCTGAAGGAATCCCCATAAAAAAATTTAGGCTTCCACCGTGAGCCTCAGCCGAACGGACATTAACAAGGACACTGTATTTCTTGCGCCTACTTAATAAAATACATATTTTTTTGTTTTTCATAAATAAATTTAGTTGCTCTCAGACCATTTTGCCTCCAGAGAAAATTCTTTTCTAAAACCTCCTGCCTGGTTGTTGAGCGACTTGCCCTGACTTGTGCCGAGCGGAGCCGAGGTAGCGTAGTCGAAGGGAGTCGAAACACTGCCCCCTGCCTTTCTTCGATGACATAAGCAGAGAAATCCAGGATTAATAAAGCCAATAAAAAGTTATTTATTTTGAAACTGTGGAAAGCTTTGCAACCATGTGAGCACGAGATGAAACCTCAAGTTTGCGAAACATCCTTTTTAAAGCTTGCTTGACAGAGTTTTCAGTAATCCAAAGTTCAGCACTAATTTCTGCATTGGTTTGTCCTTGAGCCACCAAGGAAGCAATTTGCATTTCACGAGGTGTTAAACGGTCTGTCTGTAATAATGGTTGTTGCAATTGCGCCATTGCCACCCAAGTAGAAATATGCAGACAAAGCGCACTCAAATCTGTAAGATTTTGTGAATTAAATGCAGGCATTCCTTGCTGACGTGTCAAACCTATTACACCCACTAACTCACCATTGCTGACAATTGGCCCTGCCATCACGTGCCAGTGATCGGCACGAGGACAAATCAATTTCCATGTTTTAGGTTCTACTACCAAAGCTTCATGAACAGGGGCATGGCGTTCTAGTAAGTAGCGTGCAACTGGATTATGTTGAGGTGATAATGCAATTTGCAGTGCTTTGTCAACTAGAGAAATTTGGGCAAAGAAAAACAGCCCACATCGTGTAGCTGAAAAATACTCACTCATTTCTGCGGATATGTGCGATCGCAACGTCTCTTCATCTTTAGCTTGAGCAATTGCATGAAACAGAGTTTGTAAGGCAATCATGATTGGCAAATTGTACCCTTTCGAGGTCTAGGCGCAGTATAGCAACCAGACTTATCTTAGCTTTAGTCATTTGTCATCTGTCATTTGTCACTTGTCATTAGTTTTTTTGGGCACTCTCTTGCGAGGTATGTACCAAAAAACTCTTTATCAATGACTAATGACCAATGACTAATTTATTTGCTTTTTTTGGATTACTTAACCATGACTCTAAATCCTGGCATTGATGATACACAGATATCCGGGCGCTGGATTCAAATTAGTTTTTTTATCGCAGTAGTGTTTTTTAATCTCTGTTTAGCAATCCAAGTATTCAGTGTTGGACTGGCTTACTTTTACAACTCTAATTGGTGGAAGCTACATATCTGGCTCGTGCGAGGATATAGCGGACTCTCACTAATTTTGTTGATATGGGTGTTTATAATGCCGTTTCCTTCAAGAGTCCAGCGCCTTACAGCAGGTATTCCAGTACTGCTAGGACTGCAATTTCTCACAATTCACTTGAAGACTTCTTTTCCTTTAGCAGTCTTCCATCCACTTATCGGCTTTTCCTTATTCTCTATTTCTACAACCCTAGTTCATCGGACATCTCGCATTGTATTTCCCAACCACAACCAAGACTAAATCCTTAACTTTCAATTCTTTAAGGATAGATTTCATAGCAACTTTCATCAGGAGATTGATTCATGACTTACTCACAAAAACATATTATTGGTTTGGTACTTTATCCTGGCATGACAGCACTTGATATTGTGGGGCCTCAGACAGTTTTTAATTCGCTTCCTAGTGTCCAGATCCACCGCATCTGGAAAGCTTTAGACCCGATCAAAACCGATGACGGAATGATGATTTTGCCCGATACCACCTTTGAAAATTGCCCACCTTTAGACGCAATCTGCGTCGGCGGCGGTTTAGGACAGAGTGCAGTAGTAAACGAGCCAGAAGTGCTTGAGTTTTTCCACAAACAGGGGAGCACGGCAAAGTTCATCACCTCTGTGTGCGGCGGGTCTGAGTTTTTAGCGAAGGCAGGACTACTACAAGGCTATCGAGCGGCGACTCACTGGATGATGCGTGAACAACTCGCAACGTTGGGCGTTGAGGTCGGAACGGAGCGAGTTGTGATTGACCGAAATCGCATAACTGGTGGGGGGGTTACGGCAGGCATTGATTTTGGTCTAACGATCGCTGAAGTCCTTTGTGGTGAAGAAGCCGCTAAGATCGCTCAACTATTAATGGAGTACGATCCAGCTCCTCCATTCGATGTCGGTTCACCCGAAAAAGCGGGGGCTGAGTTAGTCAACAAAGCGATGTTATATGCTACGGGGACATTGGGTTTAAACGTAAAATAGGCAGTCTGACATGACCACAAATTTGGAAATTGAACGTGTTCTCACACGTTGGATATAAATCCGTTTTTATACGACTTAAACTGTCTTTAACCTCTGCTTGATTGCTCAGTTATTAACGATTGGGGTTGCCTAGTTCAACGATCCTGCCTGGTGGACTATTCATTAGACCTCTTGCAAAAGTCCCTAACACCCCACCCCCAACCCCTCCCCGCAAGCGGGGAGGGGAGACAAAGCGTAGCTTTGGCGGGGTGGGGTTCTTTCTTATTTTTGATTTATGCAAGAGGTCTATTCATGTTTGGCTCGTGCGAGAGTACAGTGGACTGTCCTTTTTATTACTAGGAGGGTTGTTGAGCGCCCCATTTCAGACAGAAGTTCTAGGTATAAAGCAGCATTCGTACAAAAAAATGTATCGAAATGTGCTATCGACGCGATCCAACGTTTCTCCTGCTTCCTGAATTTGGATGCTCTCAATATTCCCAATAACCGCACCTTTGCCGACGGACACCACTACCGCCATCAAGATTAAAATCTCTTAACCTTTCGTTACAATAAAGACATCGAGAAGGACGAAAGCAAACCTCTCGAAGCTGAAATCAAAGGTGAACGACATGAATGGCACAATTCGCGTTGGTAATCTCTTCGGAATTCCCTTCTATATCCATCCGTCATGGTTTTTAGTTCTGGGTTTAGTAACTTGGAGCTATAGCAGTGGACTGGCGGCGCAATTTCCCCAATTGTCTGCGGGATTAGCTTTGCTATTAGGATTGATGACAGCGCTGATGTTATTTGCCTCTGTTGTCGCCCATGAATTAGGCCACAGTTTTGTTGCGATTCGTCAGGGAATTGATGTCAAATCCATCACGCTGTTTATATTTGGCGGTTTGGCTAGCTTAGAAAAAGAATCGAAAACCCCAGGTGAAGCTTTCTGGGTAGCGATCGCCGGGCCAATGGTAAGCTTACTATTGTGCGGTATCGTTACAGCGATTGGTGTTACTTCTGCTGCATCAGGGCCGTTAGCTGCAATTCTTGGTGTTCTAGCTTCTGTTAACTTGGCATTAGCGCTATTTAACCTGATTCCTGGCTTGCCCTTGGATGGTGGTAATATACTGAAAGCAATTGTTTGGAAAATTACAGGTAATCCTTATAAAGGTGTAACCTTTGCTAGTCGAGTTGGACAAATATTTGGTTGGGTAGCAATTCTTTCCGGTGTAGTTCCTCTACTATTATTTGGCAGCGCCGGTAACTTCTGGAACTTGTTAATTGGCTTCTTCTTGTTGCAAAATGCTGGTAATTCAGCTCAATTTGCCAGAGTCCAAGAAAAACTCACAGGTTTGACAGCCGAGGATGCTGTAACTCATGACAGCCCGATTGTATCTGCTAATCTTACTCTGAGAGAGTTTGCCGATGAGCGAGTCATAAGTGGGCAAAACTGGCATCGGTTCTTAGTGACTGATGATGATGGACAATTAGTAGGTGCGATCGCAGTTGATAATTTAAGAGCCATCCCCACAGCACTATGGGCAGAAACTCAAGTTAAACAAGTCATGCGACCAATTACTGAATCTACCACAGTCAAATCAGATCAACCTCTGCTGGAAGTGATGCAGTTACTCGAACAACAAAAACTATCTGTGCTTCCCGTGATTCGCGAGAATGGCGTCCTAGTTGGAATCTTAGAAAAAGCTGCAATTATTCAGCTACTTCAAAGCCGAACCCAACCTAACCCTGCATAAAGACGCGATGAATCGCGTCTTTCAAAAAACGGTAAACCTTTGTAGAGACGCGACAAATCGCGTCTCTACATTTTTATCGCCCAAATTTTTGATTTTTTTGAATTGGTATAAGTTCAAAAATCAAATCGGATTCCTCTATTAGGACTCCTATTTAATTTTTGAACAAGACTTAGTACCTATCTATCCCTTTTTTCTGTTCTCTATTCCTCATTGCCTATTTATATAAATTAGACATCTGGTGAAAAATAATGTATAGACATAGCAGTGCTATATCTCTACAAGGGTTTTGAAGAAGTCATAATTTATAGGCTTTTAGTATTTTTTTTTCCAAAAATTTTTACGAGATATTAGGTATATCCCCAGCAAAGATAGACCCACTACTGGCGCAGGTTCGGGTATATTTTTGATTTTGGCATAAATAGCTGTTGTAGTTGTAGCTTCTTCAAAAGCCTTAATACTTATCTGGCGACCGTCTAGATTAAAGCCGGTTAACTCAAGGATATATTTATTACTTCCAAAGGTGAAACTGCGATTACTCGAATTTGTGTCTAAAAATACTAAGTCTGCACTCTTTTCAGGATCTTTTAAGTCGTTAGGTGTATTTACTAAACGCAAGTTTAAGTCAAAAACTTGGCTGATTCCCACAGGAGGGCTGAAGGATACATTGAGATTTAAAGGTACAAATTCAATGCCTGTATCGGGGACTATCTTTCCATTAAAGTAAGTTAAATCAGCTATTTTGAATACAGAGTTAATATCCGCAGAAAATGAAGTTCCATTAGAGGTTAGTTTATTTGGAAGTCCTGCCGACAAATTAGCTTGACCCCAAGTAAATGTGTTACTTCCCACACCTGTATATATGGGATTAGTATCGCTGAGTCCTGGAGTAGGATTTCCCCATGTCGCATTAGAGATGCCAGTAAAAGTTAGAGCTTGTGCTTGACCAGAGAAACCAAATCCTGTGGTCGAACTCACAAAAAAACTAGATATAGCAGTAGCCAAAACAAAACTTAGTTTCATAATTCTAGGTTTTAACGTTCATTCTGGAGCTTCTTTCAAGTAGATATTCAGTCTACCTTAGTAAATTTACGGAAAATACGCCAATGTCTTCTTGTATTTTTTATAAAGTCTTTATGTGTGTTTCAAAATAATTTAATAAATAATTTATATTCATTAAGTTAAGATTATGGGTTGTTAAAATATATTTCACTAGTTTGTAATTAGTAAAAGAGTAAACCAATTGCAAAATTTCCCTAACACGCTACCTCTCAGCAAGAGTGGAGACTTTGACGTAAGTCAAAGGCGGAGTAGGGTTCTTTTTTGATTTATGCAAGAAGTCTAGTAATTACGTAGGCGTAACCCATCGTAAACATTGCTACCTTACTAGACTTCCCAATAAATTGTCAAGCTGATATGAAGTTACAGTTTTTTGACATTCTCCGCACTATGGAAAGCAATGGGATTCATAATTTTGACAAAATCTCTGGTAACAACTGGCTAGGAACTTTAGACAAAGCCAGATTTTGTCCCTGTATCCCTAACTCATTATGAAAAGCACGAATAGTTTTCACCACATAAGCAAAGGTTGTTTGATAAGACTCTGGTTGTTTACTTAATCCGTTTAAGGCTTGCAAATGGTTATCTAATGCTACTTCTAAGTGTTGAGAGCGTGTTGCTTTGTCGCCATTAAAAGACTTATCTATTACTAGCTGATAATGTGCTAGTCCCAGGTTATTGTGAGAGGCAAGCAAATCAAAACTTAAAGAATTACCGCTAAGTGAGTGAGCCAAAGCTATAGCTTCTTCGTAAGCGCTGATACATAGTTGCAGATATTTTTGCCGTGCCTCTTGAGTAGTCTCAGATAGGTTTGCTAAATGCCAGTAAGCAGTACCCAGATTATTTTGTGTAGCGGCGCAGGCACTGGGAACATTAGCTGGAGTGCGATACTTAAGAGCTTCGCTATAAACATCTATGGCTAGCTGGAGGTTTTGAGCAGGTTGTTCGTATTGTGCCAGATTCCAAAACGCAGTACCGATATTGTTTTGAATCATGCCATACTTCAGCGGTTCCTCTTCAGGGTTGTAGTGTGCAAGCGCTTCATTGTAAGCTGCGATCGCTTTCTTTAAATGCACAATCGGTTGATTGTATTGCCCTAAATGCCAGTAAGCAGTACCCAAATTATTTTGGCAAGCCGCATACTTTAATGAATCCATATCCGCTGTACGGTAGCTGAGTGCTTCACTGTAAGCGAAAATTGCTTGTTGCCAATTTTCCGATGGGTGAGAGAAACGAGCTAAATCACCATAAGCTGTCCCCAAATTATTTTGCACACGAGCGTAAGTTTCCAAATGTGTCTGGGGCGAAATTATCTTTAACGCCAACTGATAAAATTCTATTGCCTGCTCTATATAAGTTTGTCCCTCTTCAGAATTGGGTGGTGTGCGGTATAGCATCCAGTAGAGCGTACCCAAATCATTCAAAATATCTGGAAGTTGCGGTGAGCTTTCGTCATAGCTAATTGCCTCCTGATAGGCAATAATTGCCACCATCAGGTTTTCTAGAGTTGCCTCTCCTTGCTCAATGCGAAGACGGTATAAAGTACCCAAGCGATGATAAGCCTCTGCCAGTATCTCCTCTGAAACAAGATTTTCGTGTAATTCTTCAATCTCCAATAAAATCTGCTGTGGTTGTAAGGAATCCTCTGTATTTTGAGCAGTATTTGTATTAATTGTTGCTATTACTAGCTCCGTTAACTCACTGCTAATGTAAGATAAAGATGACAGCGATTGATTATTACTCCCACTACCAGACCGATTTGTAGATTCCTGTTGTTGTGGCGTAGCCTTCAATAAATCCGCCGTTGATGGTGGAACTTCCTCAGTTTTGTGTACGCGATTCCCTTGTATCTCTACTGGGAAATCAGAATTATTCTCAAACTTGAACTCAGTGGCTGCGGTTCTGAGTTCTGCTTGGTTAGCTGATTCATCTAGAATCGACTGCTCAATATTCCCTAAATCCAAGCTTCCTGAACGTGAAAAACGTTCTGGATAGGCCAAATTCTGAGTTGCTGGTGTGGGTTCTCCAGCAAACACAAATACACCAGTACGACAACGCCAAAACTGTGGTGCTGATTGCTTAATAGCCGATAACCAAGGACGTGGTATCCACAAAAGCAAATTAGATTCTAGGAATCGGCTAGATTCTTGTGTAGAGAAATATTGTTCGCTTAAACGGAGATAGTGCAAAAATAAACGCTGTGTTGCAACTGGTTGCTTAGTGAGATGCTCCACGCCGACAATCTGAAATGCTGGTACTGGAAAAGGCCTTCCAGGAGTATCTTTTGATGCCCCAACTATTGGCGGTGGATAATTAGTCAACCATTGATTAATCTGGATTATGGGATTGGGATCATTTAAATTCAAACGCAACGTGACTAATCGCGGATAAGCTGGAGTGCTATTTTCCTGAGCATTTGATGATTGATATAGTACCTGTCCAACAGGATAAGCCAATGTAGAATGCAAACGGGCTGCTACCTGATTTCTTAAGTATAAATCATCACAAACTGCTAAAAGAATTTGTCGTCGTAAGCCAAGACTTAAGGCAAGTTTCAGACGGTGGTATACTTGCCGATTCCAAGTAGAATTATTGTTGGGTGCAGTATCATTCACGCTCATAGCGGCTAAAAAGCCAAAACATAGTACATATCACCTTTCTGGGTGCATTCAAGTGGGCTAAATTCATAATAAAAATGATTTTTAATAAGTAGATATTGTGCTGCTCAGGATGTATTGAGCCTTCAATTATAGTATGAACACAAAAGTATAATTATATACTTTCATTCCTAGTTCGATTTTAACAAAAAATAAAAAAGCAGGCCCCTTTTAAAATCGGAACCTGAAAAACTATAAAAAAGATGAAGTTTTCTTAAAATGTTTTACGATCAGCTGCTCTTAGAAACAAAGAAGGCGACTAGAATCAAGCCGGCAACCAAAGCTGTAGCGGCAATTCCTAGTAAGAGATAAGTTCGCTTTTGCCCTTCCGTGGGAGGTTCTGCTTGATAAACCTTTGGTTCCCGGGCAAAATTATTCAGAAGACCGCCTTCTTCATTGGTATAGGGCATGAATGAATTCCTTTATCTTTATCGTTAATTTAATGTTACATAAATGCTAAATCTGGTCTTAAACTGCTAGATAAATCGTTACATTTTGGATTGGGGACTAGAGCCAAAGGTACAAAGGTGCAAAGGGGCAGAGGGGCAGAGGGGAAAGACTTACTGCTAGTTCTCCCCTACTCAATACTTGTCCGGTTTTGGGGGAAAGGGATTCATGTTAAAGGGGAAAAAACCTTATATATCGAGCCTTCCAATCCTTTTCCCCTTACCCTTTTCCCTTTAACCGAGCAGTATTGCTGCCCTGCTGCCCTGTCTTCCCAGTCCCCATTCTCTAACTAGTAATCGTCCCAGTTAGAGGTGAACTAGGACTGGCGTAATCTTTAATAGGCATTCTGCCAGCAAGGTATGCTAGACGACCGGCGACTGTTGCTAAATTCATCGCACGAGCCATTGCTGCTGGTTTTGGAGAAAGAGCGATCGCACTATTAATCAACAAGGCATCTGCTCCCAATTCCATTGCCTGAGAGGCTTCTGAGGGTGAACCAATACCAGCATCTACCACTACTGGCACACCTGCATTTTCGATGATTATTTGAATATTGGCAGTTGTTTTCAGTCCTTGTCCAGAACCAATTGGTGATGCCAAAGGCATGACTGTAGCACAGCCTACTTCTTCTAAACGCTTGGCTAACATGGGGTCAGCATTGATATAGGGCAATACTGCAAAGCCTTCTTTAACTAGTTGTTCTGCTGCTTGCAATGTCCCAATTGGATCTGGGAGTAAATACTTAAGGTCAGGTATTACTTCTAACTTTATAAAGTTATTATCTTCTTGCCCCAACAATTTCGCCATTTCTCGCCCTAAACGCGCCACCCGAATCGCCTCTTCAGCAGTTTGACAACCTGCGGTATTAGGTAACATCCAGATTTTCGTCCAATCCAAGGCTTCAGCTAAACCTTCATGTCCAGGAGCCTTGGTTTGTACCCGTCGTACTGCTACGGTGACAATCTGGCAATCGCTGGCGGCGATGCTTTGCTGCATTTCCTCAATGCTGCGATACTTACCAGTTCCCGTCATCAAGCGGGATTGGAAGGTTTTGCCAGCGATAATCAATGGGGAATCGGTAGAGACGCGATTAATCGCATCTGTGGGGAGTGGGGATATAGCAGAGTGATGTCCGTTAGAGAAATTGGCAGAGTGAGTCAGCATTGGGGTGGAGGTAAATGACTTGGACTGGAAGCGCGAATAGTGAAAATCAGCAAGTAGGGGGTCAGACTTTTGCTCTAAGATTAAATCGGCAATCAAAGCGGCGGTTACGGGCGCAAGTAGAATTCCGTTGCGGTAATGACCCGTAGCAAAGGTTAAATTTTGACAGTGGCTAGTGCCCAAAATGGGTAATTCGTCAGGGGTGGTTGGGCGAAATCCCCACCAAAATTCCTGGATGGGATAATGCTTTAATTGGGGATACAGGCGGATGGCAGCTTGTAGTAATTTTTGAATACCTTCTGGGGTGTTGTTGGGCATAAAGCCAACGTCTTCACTGGTTGCGCCAATAACCAGGCGATCGCGTCTTGGTACGATGTAAATATCCTGCCCGAACAAAACCCGCTTCAAGGGCAATTCCGGCGAAACTTCTGGTATCCGCACACTCAGCATTTGTCCTTTTCTGGGTAGCACAGGTAGCGGTAACAATTCATTTGACCAAGCACCTGAAGCTAAAACATAGTGCGCGGCGCGAATTATTCCAGCATTGGTTTGCACGCCAACTACTTGTCCTTGCTGCTGTAAAAATCCTTCTACCGTAATACCATCTCTGAGTTCAACACCAACAGACTCAGCCGCCGTCCGCAATACGTGAGCTAGAGCTTTATTATCAACTTGGGCGTCTTCAGGATACCACCAGCCACCAACTACCTCTGCTCCCAATCCTGGCTGATATTGATGAATTCCCTCTTTATTTAACCAGTAAGAGGGGGATGAGGGAGATGAGGAGGAAAGACTTTCCCCTCTGCTCCTCTGCTCCCCTGCTCCCTGGTCACTGAGCGTAGCCGAAGTGCTGCCCCCCTGCCCCCCTGCCTCTTCAAAGACGGGTGCAAGGATACCACAGGCACGATAGCCAGTATTTAAACCTGTCAGTTCTTCTAATTTGCGCGTCCAGTCGGGATATAAGGCACGCGATCGCCAACACAAAGAACGCATTGCTTCATTAGCGATGTTTTCTGCATCTGGTGCCAACATCCCGGCGGCGGCGTGGGTAGCGGCAGCCTGGAAGTCACGACAAAGCACGGTGACGTTTGTCCCGCGCAATTTTAGTTCAATGGCGATCGCTAAACCAATAACGCCGCCACCAATAATCACAGTCTCACTAATCATTAGTCATTAGTCATTAGTCATCTGTCATTAGCCATTTATCATTAGTACATAACTAATAACTCATAACTCATAACTCATAACTTATAACTTATAACTTGTAACTAAAGACGGGTCTGAAGAAGGATCTGATCGTTACCACAAGGCGCGAATTGGTTCGTTGCCTTGATTTGGATCGCTAGATGGTGTGCTTGTTTGTGAAGAATCTGTATTGTTGTCTGTTGTACTGTCAGTTGAGTCATCGCCAGAATTCTGGGCAACATTACTCCTGTTGTCAGGTCTTGGGGCTATAATACCGCGCCTGTTTTCGTTTGTTTGAGTTGTTTGATTTCCTTCTGTTGCAGTTTCTTCATTATTGCTGCCACCACTGCCATTAACATTGATATTAGCTGGCAGGACTTCTGATTTCTTGTCACTAGGAGCGTTCGCAGTTTGTACGCCCATCGGAAAGTTGATGCCCAGTAATGTACCAAGCAGAATGGCTAAACCGCCAGCCATTAAAATTAAGGGTGTCCATCTACCCATCTTGTCTTAACTCCTTTTTAACCTTTTGGTGTCCACACTATTCGAGAACCTTGTCCCCAAAATCCATCAAACTTTGTCACTTTCACATCGCCTAAAACCTGAGTTTGACAGGCTAAACGTAAGTCTGTTGTAGGAGAATGGGGAGGAAGCGAACGCCGTGTTCGATCGCGCCAGTTCGCTGCTGAGACTTTGCCCTCTACCTTAACCGCGCAGGTACCACAACTGCCAATGCCCCGACAGTTTATTACCTTAGCACCGTCATTGTAGAGGTCAATACCATTTTGCAGCAAAATCTTGCGCAGATTGCTTCCATGCTCGCAATCAATTGTTTTACCTTCAGCTATTACTTTAGGCATTTTTAAATTGCCAAGCTGGCTTTTTGTTGTATATTGACACATTGCCTCGAAAGTTGTCTCGTCGGTCCCAGTTTTATGACCACAAATTCTTCACCTCAACTTTGGCTCTATGACACTACATTACGGGATGGCACTCAGCGCGAGGGGCTATCTGTATCGATAGAAGATAAGTTACGCATTGCCCGTAGACTCGATCAACTGGGAATTCCCTTTATTGAAGGTGGTTGGCCTGGTGCCAATCCCAAGGATGTACAATTTTTCTGGCAACTCCAAGAAGATCCGCTCAAACAGGCTGAAATTGTCGCTTTTTGTTCGACTCGACGCCCCAACTCTACTGCCGCTACCGAACCGATGCTACAGGATATTTTGGCAGCGGGAACTCGCTGGGTAACGATTTTTGGCAAGTCTTGGGATTTACACGTGACAACAGGACTCAAGACGACATTAGAAGAAAATTTGGCGATGATTCGCGACACCATTGAGTACCTCCGTTCTCAAGGGCGCCGCATTATCTACGATGCCGAGCATTGGTTTGATGGCTATAAGCACAATCGAGATTATGCTTTACAGACATTAGAGGCTGCGATCGCATCTGGTGCGGAATGGCTAGTCCTCTGTGATACCAATGGTGGCACTTTACCCCACGAAATTAGCCAAATTGTTCAAGATGTCATTAGTCATTTGTCATTTGTGAGGCAGTGCGTTGCGGAGGTTCCCTCCGTTGAAGCAACTGGCGTCACTTGTCACGAACCAATGACGAAAGACAAAGGACAAAGGACAATGCCCCAAATTGGAATTCATACTCACAACGATTCGGAAATGGCGGTTGCTAACGCAATAGCCGCCGTGATGGCAGGGGCAAAGATGGTACAGGGCACAATTAATGGTTATGGTGAACGTTGCGGTAATGCTAACCTCTGTTCGCTAATCCCCAATTTACAACTGAAGGCGGGTTACAGTTGTATCACAGAAGACCAGCTTACACAACTTACAGAAGCTAGTCGTTTTGTGAGTGAGGTAGTCAACCTCGCGCCAGATGAACACGCTCCCTTTGTGGGACGTTCGGCTTTTGCCCATAAGGGCGGTATTCATGTATCAGCAGTAGAACGTAATCCCCTAACTTACGAACACATTCAGCCGGAACAAGTCGGGAATCGTCGGCGCATTGTGATTTCGGAACAGTCTGGACTGAGCAATGTTTTAGCCAAAGCCCGCAGTTTTGGCATTGAATTGGATCAACAAAAAGCAGAGGCTAGAGAAATTCTCCAGCGCCTCAAAGATTTGGAGAGTGAAGGATTTCAATTTGAAGCAGCAGAGGCCAGTTTTGTGCTGTTGATGCACGAAGCTTTGGGAGGCCGCCAAAAGTTTTTTGAAGTCAAAGGTTTTCAAGTCCACTGTGACTTGATTGAGGGGAAAGAAACTAGCAATGCCTTAGCTACAGTCAAAGTCGCTGTTGACGGGAAAAATATTTTGGAGGCGGCGGAAGGTAACGGACCTGTGGCAGCTTTGGATGCAGCCTTACGCAAGGCTTTGGTGAACTTTTATCCTCAGATTGCAACCTTTGATTTGACAGATTACAAAGTGCGGATTCTCAATGGACATACGGGCACGGCGGCAAAAACTCGTGTCTTGGTAGAATCAGGCAATGGTCGTCAACGCTGGACGACGGTAGGGGTTTCTACCAATATTTTGGCGGCTTCCTATCAAGCGGTGGTAGAGGGCTTGGAATACGGTTTGTTATTGCACTCCCAAGCCGAAGCAGTTGTGAAAGCTTCTAGTTGACAAAAGAGATATGTAGTGTAGGTACGGGTCGGGGAAAGGGGAAAGGGGAAAGGGAAAGGGGGAGAAAAAACCTTTAACCCAAACCCAGTAACCTTTTCCCCAAAGGTAATTCTGAGTTCAAAATACTTATCCGAACCGTATTTATGTAGTGTAGGGAAAAGTTTGCGTTTTTTGATCGTCAGAAGCGATCGCCAAAGTGCGATCGCTTCTTACAATCTATTAAGACTTTTATGCTTATGTAGCGAAAAAGCCGTTGTAAACAGTAGCTCTACCAATTGCGCCATCCACCTTTGGGTGCAACTCCATTATTACACTTCAGCCCGTGACTGTGCAACAGAGTTTGATATTCGGTGCTGCTTGCCCAACGGTCAATTTCTCGCGCCCGCAGTACTGGCACTGGATGGGTTAATTGGGCTGTACGGGCAGCTTTTACCATTTCACCCAGTTCTGTCTTGCTAATATCATCGTAAGCGCGGGCTTGGGCAACAAAGGCATCGAGATTCAGTTGGGGCGCTAAGGTGGGAGAACCACCAGCCAACTTCATCAACACGGACATAACCACTTTCGGGTCTTGAGTTGCTAGTAATGCGGCGCGATCGCAGGTAAACTCAGCACAACGTACCCATTCCAAAAGTTGCGCCTGTATGGCTTGAGCAACAAAGGTGCCGACATTGGGCACAATTGCCGCAGCTAATATTAATAAATTTACAGGAGTCAAGTAAACGCTATGGTCACACTTGAGATGTCCCAACTCGTGGGCGATTACTGCCTGTATTTCCTCTGGTGTGAGAATATCAATCAGCGAAGTGTGTAGCACCACAAAAGGCTGCTTACCGCGCACAGCAAAAGTATAGGCGTTGGGAGCCGGATGTTGCCGGACGTACAACTGGGGAGGCTCTATATCCAGGATTTTACAGGCATCTAACAACAGCTTGTATAAATCGGGTAGTTGCTTTTCACCCACCAAAATGCTAGAGGCAATATTTTCCACATAGAAAACCTGCTCTGCCATTGGCCCAAGCCAATTTCGCACCAACATATCTATGCCTGGTATCTGCTTGAGCGCTCTGGTAGCTTCCAGGTCTAATGGATGACGAAATGAGTCAGCTTTTAAACCAATCAGCGGGGTTTTGAAGAAGGACATAGTGTAACAAGCTATAAAAAAATACAACTATGGAATCTGGCTGGATAGATAAACAGCCTCCCACAGTTAGTATAACGATTTCAGTTGGGGGTTTCCTTTATGCTACGAATGGTTTGGTGTAGACTACTTTGCGATGGGCTACATCCCGAAGTTCGCGTTGGCACAGTTTACCGTAGGTAATCGCCAATGGTCATGATCCCCAGCAACAGCAGCATAGGCTGACTTTTCTAAGAACCGCTTGACATCACAAGACAGTTGCGTACAATATCAAGCAGTTTAAAGCTGACTGTTTGCTAGTTTTGATGCTTTTGCAATCTATGTCTAATAATCAAGTGTCTAACCGTCTTAAGCAAAATGTTGAAAGAATTATGCAGAGGTGGGAGGAGCGGGCGCGTGATGAAGTCGGTGCATCAATGCATCAGGACTCTCTTCTGCTACAAAATTCCCTACCTGAGTATCTAAACCAATTGGTGGATGAGCTGTCAACGAAGATTGAAAGGACACCAGCCAGAATAAAAAGCGATAAGCTAGAAAGCACTCGGATTGGGAAAAAGCATGGACATGAGCGGGCAGGTTTTGTCGACTACTCAATGACTCAACTCATTTTTGAGTACCACATTCTCCGTCAGGTAATATTTGAAATTTTAGAAGAAGAAGCGGCTTTAGAGGTGAGGGAACGAGATATTATTATCGATTCCATTGAGCAAGCTGTTAATGATGCAGCGACTCAATTTTCCCAGACTTTGCGAGATATTCAAGAGTTATTTATGGTGACACTGACTCACGATCTTAGAGGCCCACTCAATGTCATAAAAATGGGTATTCACCTGACTCTGCGTCGGCTTGAACAAGGAGACACCCATGCGAATATTGCGGCGAAAATGCTAAAAGCAGTCGAGCGTTTGAATTCGATGATTCAAAATCTGCTTGATGCTAGTCGGCTGCGGGCAGGGCAGAGCTTAAAGTTTGAATTTGAAGAATGCAGTTTAGACAGCCTTGTTCGGGACGTAGTAGAGGACTTAAACTTTGCCTATGGAGATCGGTTTATTGTAGTTTGTGATACTGCTATTAGGAGCAATTGCAGCCGTAAAGAGATACAACGGGTAATTGAAAACTTAGCTATTAACGCTGTGAAGTATGGTGCTGTTAATACACCAATTACACTCACGCTTGAACAACTTGAAACGCATATCACCCTCACTATCCACAACGAAGGTAATCCGATTTCTTCAGAAGCTCAATCAATCTTATTTCAGCAATTTCGTCGAACCATCTCTGCTGAGGATCAAACAGGATGGGGGTTAGGATTATTTTTAGCAAAGAGTATTATTGAGGCGCATCAGGGGACGATTGAAGTTGAAAGTGCCCAGGGCAAGGGGACAAGCTTTATCGTTAAATTGCCTAAACTTCCCTATTAGAAGTACAAGTATCATCAGATACTGTTGGCGCTCATTTCACCTCTTTGCTGCATACGCCTACCGAGCAAACCCTCTCCTTTCATGCCCGTTGCAGTTAATCTTGATTGGACACACTAATTCACGCTCGGAGAATTGAATGCGCTTTGATTTTTTTACTTTAACTTTATGTGTTCTCGCACTAGCGGCAACAAGTGGGCACGCCGCTCAGTCTCCCAAGATCCCAGCACTGGTGATGACCAGCCCGGATTCAGCTTTTGCCAACTACGAAGATAAATGCAGCAACGGCGGCAACCTTGACAACGTAAATCGCGATAAGTTTCTTAAACTTATGCTTGCTAATAAAAAATCAAAGCTATCTCAACTGAAAGTAGCTCTCCTTAATGAAATTAAACAAAGTGGCGATGAGCCACGAAACGAGGGTGTCCGTATTGGTGAATGGAATCAAACCTTCCATGACCGAAGTGGTTGTGGCACAAACACTAACAGTTACTCAGCATTTGTTGTCACCGTGACTGGTGGAAATGCAAACCATACGGTCGTGAAATACTTAGTAACAATTGATGACGACGATAAGGCAGGCAAAAGAACCCTCAAGATCCGCAACATCCGTCCAATCAACCTACGAAATAATAACTGAGCAAGCCACTTCTCCTCGTTTCCTAGTTTCAACTTCCTGAAATTTAGAAGCTTCAAAACCTTGTTGTACCGTGAGAAAACTAAGTATAGTATTTCATTAATTTATAGCGAATTTATGAAAAGTAATACCGTACAATGCCAATGCGTTGGCTTAGATTGTTAATGCAGTGGCCACCTTGTTAATGCGTCAGGTTGCATTGTTAATGCAGTGGCCGCCTTATTAATACGTTCCTCTGAATAAAAACGCTACGCTTTTACGCAAAACTGTACTAAGCATGAAGCTAGAATTAGTGGCACGATCAAAGGAGATCGTCTTTTTCTGTTGTCACTATGAAGATATTGGTACTGAATGCCGGATCGAGCAGCCAAAAGAGTTGTCTGTATGAAATTGCAGATGAAACTCTGCCTAGCCAAGCACCCGAACCCCTTTGGGAAGGGAAAATCAACTGGACTCAAGATCGGGGTGTGGCAGAAATTGAGGTGAAAACTGCTATGGGTGAAACGCTGCAAAAATCAATCTCTGGTGATTCTCCACAGGCGCACCTCACCGATATGCTCGATACACTTAGTCATGGTGCTACCAAGGTAATCGATCGCTTGTCAGAAATCGATGTAGTGGGGCATCGAATAGTACATGGTGGAGAAGATTATCGAGATAGTGTGGTAATTACGGAGGATGTCAAAAAGGCGATCGCCGATCTATCTAACCTTGCTCCAGCGCATAATCCAGTGGGTTTGGAAGGCATAGAAGCAATTGAACAAATCTTAGGAGTCACCCAAATAGCAGTCTTTGATACCGGATTTCATGGTACTTTACCCGATGCAGCAGCAATCTATCCCGGCCCATATCAGTGGGTAGAGCAAGGTATCCGTCGCTATGGGTTTCATGGTATTAGTCATCAATACTGTTCTGAACGTGCTATCCAAATTCTCGGTCGAGATGTTGCATCTGAGCGGTTAATTATCTGCCATTTGGGCAATGGTTGCTCTTTAGCAGCGATTAAAAACGGTCGCAGTATTGATACTACTATGGGATTCACGCCCCTAGATGGATTAATGATGGGTAGCCGTTCTGGTTCAGTCGATCCGGGGATTCTGATTTACCTGTTGCGGCACTGCAATTACTCTGTAGAAAAGTTGGATGAGTTATTAAATAAAGCTTCTGGGTTAAAGGGAATTTCGGGTATATCTAGCGATATGCGTGAAGTGAGAGAAGCGATCGCTCAAGGTAATTCTCGCGCTCAACTGGCGTGGGATATCTACGTACACCGTTTGCGTTCTGGTATTGGCGCAATGCTTACTAGTTTGGGCGGATTAGATGCTTTAGTGTTTACAGCAGGCGTGGGTGAACACTCTCCACAAATTCGCCAAGCCGCCTGTGAAGCCTTGGGATTTATCGGACTAAAAATAGACCTTGAGAAAAATCAACAGCAACCTGTAGATGAGGATATTGCTACATCCGATTCAGCAGTGCGGGTATTAGTTATTCATACTCAAGAAGATTGGGCGATCGCCGGGCATTGTTGGCAAATATTGACAAAGTAAAAATCATCAAAAAGCCAACCCCTTTTAGAAGTTGGCTAAATTGCAGCAGATTTCAAGTTAGTCAAGTCCTGAAGAGCTTCATCTCGAGTCTCCAAGGTTTTAAAATCAGTTCTTGACAAGGCAAAGTTACAAGCCAAATGTTCAGCTTCATACTTTTTAATCACTTTAGAGAGAGAATATTCAAAGCTCAACTCTGAGTAAGGATTTTGGATTTTACTCTAGCGATAGTGAAAGAAAGAGAGTTAAATGGATTTAATTTAATTTAAATTTCTTAATAAGGGACGCATAATCAATTTAACAACTCGTCCCCATGTAAAGCTTAAAATGTACTCTACAAATTTTGGGGTGATAAGTGAAAAAAGCGGCAAGAATAAGGCAGTGAGATTACTAAAGCTAGTAGTAGCAACAACAACACTAGGGATGAAACAAATCAGCGTCCATATCAACCTATTTATAAATTTAGAGTTTATGGAAGTACGACTTTGAAATTGATTAACGACTATATAGCGAGTAGTAGCAAATAATATAGTTAACCCTAACCAAGCAAATATTACTAGCATCCAATTTGCTAGATGGAGATTGTAAACTAGAAAACCAGCAGGAAAGAGAAAAGCTATCTCCCAAACTAGCAGATTTAATTGAGTCCGAAGACAGCTTAGTATTTGCTCAATAAGCCAATAATGCACATAAACAATATTTAAACACTGAGGATTTTGGATAAAATCACTCCTAATTTTGTGAATTATATCGCCATAAAATAAAATATTGCTTTGTAAAATAATATCTTGCTCTTTCCAAAAATATAAAGCTGATGTATCTTCTCTATAATAAGAATTAAAAGTAAGTCCATACTGTAATCTCGATTTATTTTGTAATGATTTACTCCAAAATAATTTGATAAAATTTACGATAAAAGTATTGTCGAATATTTTAAAATTATTTTTATTAACTACTAATTTAGTGTATGGTGTAGCGTTCTTATTAAAGCAAATCTTATCGCTAAAACAATTGTAGTACCAAAGGTAAGCTAGTAGCTTTGGAGGAATGTACAAAGAGCAGCCTATTTCTCGTGCTTCCGCAATTTGTTTTAAAACAGTCTTATTTAGATAAAAAGTATACTGTCCTGGTTCAACCTTAATTTCAAGCTCAATAGGAGTGCCTTGAGGTATTTGTACAAAGAAAGGGAGTTGAACATCAGCTTCATTGTCTGTGTGTGTTTTCTCAGCGTTCATTGTCGGGATAATTTTGCGATATTTTGTACAATACCAATCAGAAAAGCTAGCGTTCCACGCCACTGTTTCTCTCCAGCAACTACCCCTTCATTATGTATTTTTAGAATTAAATCTCTATCCCCTTCAGGTAATTGAAATAGCTTTTTATGATAACGACTAATAATATCTCCATCTAACTGCATAACAGTTTGAGCATAAATAATATCAATATCTACGGTGGTAATGTTGTCACTATTAAGTGCCGCTTTTAGTTCAGACATTTTCCGCAAGGTACGAATAAATTTATCATTATTTAAAAGTTCTTCAATCTCTTTCCACCTTTGCTGCAAACTTTTTAGATTATTTTCTTCTCGATCTGCAACAGGAGTAGGAGCAGGCAATATTGGTCGAGCTAACTTTATGTATACCTCGTCAGTTGGAAGAATATTCGCTTTATGTTCCACTTGATATTTAAGACGCTCTTGATATTGGATTATTCTGGAGTCTGGGTCACTACTATCATTGCTTTTTTCCAGGAGAATGTAAAAATATTCTCTTTCAAGTTGCGAAAATAGACTTGTATAACGCTTACGTAATTCTTGAGCTTGAGTTTTTTCTGGTTCTGGTAAATCGTCTGGATTTGGAATTCCTTTGACATCAAAGTAGTCTTTGTCATTTATTGAATAAATCTCTTCATACGCTTGCCAAGCATTAAATTTTGCGCCAGTAATTTGCTCCACAACCATTGTATTTATTTCTAAAGCTGTAATATCATCAACTAATTCATGTACAGATGAGACTACTTTCTCTAGCAAATCTTTGGCTTGTTCTTGAATTTTGTTAGGCATAGTCATAATTTCCTTGATTTATTTAAAGCAAATTAACCTACAGGTTTGGATAAATTCCTATTCTGTAGGTATTTTAATCTAATTAATATCAATAATTACTGAGGACGAGATAACGATTGTTGTGAAGTTTTACGAGATTTCATAATTTCTATAAAAAATCCATATAACTTTTGCAAACTTTCTATATTTTTCTGCATAATTTCCCGGCTTTCTTTGATTTGAGTTAGATGAAATTCGCGAAGTTCTGTATATGGACCACTCCCAACAAATTGACTACCAACTTCATTAGTTATATCCCCATCAATTAGATTGATTATAGTGTGTATTCGATTACCTGTTTGGGCAATTTGCTGTCCTTGCAGTTGTTCTAAGTGAGTAGATGATTCTGGAACCCAAGTGGTAATTTCTAACTCGACAACTTCAACTATTGCTGTTTGAATAGCATCAATAATTTCATCAATGTTGAATCCTTCTCCCTTACTATTCAGCTTCTTAACTTTGATTTTAAATTCACTACTTGGTTTGCTATATTGACTATTAATTTCCCAATTCTCTATGGATTGACCATTAGTTTCTGTGTTTTCATTAAGAGTATTATTCACCATGATGTTTTAGAGGTTACAGACAGATGTAAATATAAACAAGATACAACTATAGGTGATGTCAAAAGTTTTCAGGCTTTTACTAAAAAAAAGTAATTAAAGTCAAAACAACTTAATATTTAATAAATTTTTACTAAAAAAATTATGATTTCCTACAGCCAAATTTATCTTAGAAAAAGAATAATACCATTTTAGATTTTGGAATAATTGCGTTGCAGCGAATCTAGCACTACCGTAGGATTTCCCCATTGTCCTAAGTAGCGTGATTCTGAAATAATTATTTAATTAGCTTTTGGGCGTTTACTTCAAATCAGTATAAATTCAATATTGATTTGATACAAAGAATACGTAAATATATTTTAGAGCAAAGATAAATTTAAAGTATCAATAAGCACTAAATAATAAAATTAGTTTATTTAAGTCAACTTTTTTATCTTACCAAGCAAAGCTTAGACGCACGAGTAGGTCTGACTTTTCTTATAGCACTATGTATACAATGATATAACTGCGATCGCAAAGCCAAGGAAAATATGTTGTTATCTCGTCAAGCTTTTGCTACACCTTTTGTAATTTTTATGTGTATTTTAGCAGTTGGCTTGATTCAATTCCCCCAATTGCAAAAACTAATAAATAGAAAACAATCTGCCTCTTTAGAAAGTTTAAAAAAAGAAATAAAAGCTGAAAATATCCGTCTAAATTTTCTCAAAAAAACACCTAGTTTTGGTTATGATAACTTTGTTGCAGATTTGGTATATCTCAATTTTCTTCAATATTTTGGAGATGATGAAATTCGAGATAAAACAGGTTACAGTTTAAGTCCAGAATATTTTGAAGTTATTCTAGAACGTGACCCGCGATTTTTAGCAGCCTATCACAGTCTTTCGATCAGCACTTCATTATATGCTGGTATGCCAGAACGTGCGATCACAATATCAGAGAAAGGCTTAAAATCACTATCTCCCTCAGTTCCCGAAAGGTCTTATTACGTTTGGCGTTATAAAGGAGTCGATGAGTTATTATTTTTAGGCAATGCGAAAGCTGCCCAACAGTCTTTTGCAACGGCGGCAAACTGGGCGAGTAAATTTTCAGATTCAGAGAGTCAACTTATAGCTAATACCTCCCAAAGAACTGCTGAATTTCTGAGTCGAAATCCTAATAGTAAATATGCTCAAATTTCAACATGGTCAATGGTTTTAAATAATCATGCTGATGAGAGAACTCAAAAACGCGCAATTAGAGAAATCGAAGCTTTGGGAGGAAAAATAGTTACAACTCCTGAAGGCACGAATAAAATTATATTTCCACCTAAAGATTAAGTTATTGCAAGTGTAATCGAAGATTATATTCATTCAATTATTTTCAAGTTTCTCATACATGATTGATTAGGGTAATACTGATGTCAATAAAATTGGCAGAATCTGACTTTCAAATATTAGAGTGTTTTCCTGTTATTTCTCAGTTGCGCCCTCACCTTGAGCAGAATAATTTTGTAGAACAAGTTCGATATCAAATGAAAGAAGGATATCAACTTGCATTCTTGGAAGTAGAAAAACAAGCTGTAGCAGTAGCTGGATTTCGTATTTTTAATTGTTTAGCATCGGGAAAGTTTTTATATGTTGACGATTTAGTTGTTGATGAGTTGAAACGGTCACACAGCTATGGTCAACAGTTATTTCAGTGGCTAATTGAATATGCCAGAAATCATGAGTGTAAACACCTCAGTCTGGATTCTGGCGTTCAGCGATTTGCAGCTCACAGGTTTTATCTCATGCAGCGTATGAGTATCACAAGTCATCACTTTTCAATGGAGTTGTAGAGACAATAAATTTGGTTGTGACAAATAATATTTTTTGGTATGACGGTAAATTAATTCACTCTCAAACCCTAGAATTAAACATTAACGATCCGGGTTTACTTTATGGGGCAACTGTTTTTACAACATTGCGGGTTTATCAGAACTCGCTAGATAGTAATTTAACTCATTGGCAAGCACACTGCGATCGCTTGCTCTTCTCACTACAAACTTTTGGCTGGCAGCAACCCGATTGGAACCGTCTGCGTCAAGGCGCTCAAATTCTTCTCCCACACTTCCCCGTTCTCAGAATTACCCTCTTCCCCGATGGACGAGAGTGGATAACTGGCAGATTCTTACCACAAAATTTGACACAAAGACAAAAAACTGGTGTTTCGTGTGCAGTTGCGAGTCCTGAATTTTCTCGCTCTCTCCCCTCTCATAAAACTGGAAATTATTTGAGTGCTTGGTTGGCGAAAACTAGCTCAGATACTCAAGAAGCAATATTAGTCGATGCTCAAGGAAATTGGCTAGAAACCAGTACAGGGAACCTTTGGGGATGGTGCGATCGCAGTTGGTACACGCCGCCTTTGACAGCCGGAATTTTGCCGGGAATTGGGCGATCGCAACTTGTAAACTGGTTGCAAAACCACCAGCAGCCAGCGCGAGAAGAAACTTGGAGTGCCGAGTTAGTCCAGAGATTTGAAGCGATCGCCTACACTAATAGTGTGGTCGAAATTATTCCCATTCATACAGTTCATCTGCCTTCAGGGTCGCTACAATGTAATCCCTACCATCATAGTTTTCAGCTAATAAGGGAGCTTTTTTTAGCATGACAACCACGCCAAATTTGTTATATCTTAAGATAAGTTAACATAATTCTTAATAATCACCTTTCCGAGCAGAGAAGCTAGGCGATTGCGCGAAAAATACCGGAGGATAGACCTTAGTGAATAAAAGATGGAGAAATGCAGGGCTGTACGCGCTGCTGTTTATTGTCGTCATTGCGCTGGGAACAGCATTTTTTGACAAACAACCCCAAAGCAGAGAGACATGGCGATACAGTCGCTTTATTCAAGAAGTTCAGCAAGGCAGAGTAGAAAAAGTCAGTTTGAGTGCAGACCGCTCTACAGCACTGGTTACACCCAAATATGACCCAGCTAAACGGATTGTTACCTTAGTCAACGATCCAGACTTGATTAATACTCTGACTTCTAAAGGCGTTGATATTTCTGTTTTGCCACAAACCGACGAAGGATTTTGGTTTAAGGCACTGAGCAGCTTATTTTTCCCTGTATTGCTTTTGGTTGGCTTATTCTTCTTACTACGTCGCGCTCAAAGTGGCCCAGGTAGCCAAGCAATGAACTTTGGCAAATCCAAAGCCAGAGTCCAAATGGAACCCCAAACTCAGGTGACATTTGGCGATGTTGCTGGTATTGACCAAGCCAAGTTGGAATTAAACGAAGTCGTAGACTTCCTGAAAAACGCCGATCGCTTTACCGCCGTTGGTGCAAAAATTCCTAAAGGTGTATTGTTAGTTGGCCCTCCTGGTACAGGTAAAACCCTCCTAGCTCGTGCCGTAGCTGGGGAAGCAGGTGTACCCTTCTTCTCAATCTCCGGTTCGGAATTTGTGGAAATGTTCGTCGGTGTGGGTGCATCCCGCGTCCGCGATTTGTTTGAACAAGCTAAGACCAACGCTCCTTGTATCGTCTTCATCGATGAAATTGACGCCGTAGGTCGTCAACGGGGTGCAGGTTTAGGTGGTGGTAACGATGAGCGGGAACAAACCCTCAACCAGTTGCTCACCGAAATGGATGGCTTTGAAGGCAACACTGGCATCATCATTATTGCCGCTACCAACCGTCCTGATGTCCTAGATGCAGCCTTGTTGCGTCCTGGTCGCTTTGACCGTCAAGTTGTGGTAGACCGTCCTGACTATGCCGGACGCAGCGAAATCCTCAAGGTACACGCCCGTGGCAAAACCTTGGCGAAAGATGTGGACTTGGATAAAATCGCCCGTCGTACCCCTGGATTTACTGGCGCAGATTTATCCAACCTGTTGAATGAAGCCGCAATTCTGGCAGCACGCCGGAATTTGACTGAGATTTCAATGGATGAAATCAACGACGCGATCGACCGCGTATTAGCTGGGCCAGAGAAGAAAGACCGGGTAATGAGCGAAAAGCGCAAAACCTTGGTGGCATATCACGAAGCTGGTCACGCCTTAGTTGGTGCTTTGATGCCAGACTATGACCCAGTACAAAAAATTAGCATCATTCCTCGCGGTCGTGCAGGTGGTTTAACTTGGTTTACTCCTAGTGAAGACCGGATGGACACAGGTTTATACAGCCGCGCTTATCTGGAAAATCAGATGGCTGTGGCTTTGGGTGGTCGAATTGCTGAAGAATTAATCTTTGGTGAAGAAGAAGTTACCACTGGTGCTTCTAATGACCTCCAACAAGTAGCACGGGTTGCGCGTCAGATGATTACCCGATTTGGGATGAGCGATCGCTTAGGCCCTGTTGCTCTTGGTCGTCAACAAGGTAACATGTTCCTTGGACGCGATATCATGTCAGAGCGTGATTTCTCTGAAGAAACCGCCGCCGCCATTGATGAAGAAGTCCGCAAACTTGTAGATGTAGCCTATACACGTGCGAAAGAAGTGTTAGTGGGCAATCGCCACATTCTAGATCAGCTAGCGCAAATGCTGGTTGATAAAGAAACAGTAGATGCTGAAGAGTTGCAAGAAATTCTATCGAATAACGATGTGACAACTGCTGCGTTTGCCTAATTTAATGAATAGTTAGGAGTAGAGACGCGATTCATCGCGTCTTTACAAGAGTTAGGAGTTAATGGCAAAAGCCCGGTCTTCACGATCGGGCTTTTAATCCGTAATGGGGTTATATTCCCCGGAGGTTCGTTATAAAGTTTCAGTATAAATCGCTAACGCTAATCTGATGATAAAGACTACCACGTGACTATAATCAGTTCCGGAAAATTAGAAAAATTTTTTTAGATACACCAAAATCAAAAGAGCTATAACTTTGACTTCACAAGGGAAAAGATACAATCTAGCTACAATTTAAGAAGTCTGGATTGTGAAAAAATCCCCGAACCCATTATGTTAGAGTACAATCCATTAGCTTGCTTGCCCTCCTCTGAGGAACTGCCCGACTCTGACGATACCCCTGTGGATAATGAACTACAAGACTTAATTCCTAGTTTACTTAAAGCCGTACTGGCAATGGCATGGGCAGATCGAATGGACTGGTTTTTCGGGGCTGATATGGCTGTTTACTATGACCCCAATCTACCAGCGATAGTGCCAGATGGATTTTTAAGCCTGGGAGTCGAGCGATTTTTCGATGAAAACCTCCGTCTAAGTTATGCAATTTGGGAAGAAGAAAAAGTTCCTATATTGGTACTGGAAGTAGTATCTCAGACTTATCGTGGGGAATACACTACCAAAAAAAACGAGTATGCAAAGCTCAAAGTCTTGTACTATGTTGTTTATAATCCTACTCGCCGCCGCAAGCAACACTTAGAGGTTTATAAATTAGTCAATAACGAGTATCAATTGCTGTCAGGAAATCCTGTTTGGCTACCAGAGGTAGGTTTGGGAATTGGCATAGAACGAGGAATATATCACGGGATCACGCGAGAGTGGCTGTACTGGTATAACGAGCAAGAACGACGTTTACTAACGCCAGAAGAACGTGCCCAAATGTTGGCACAGAGGTTACGCGAACTTGGTATCGATCCTGATTCTCTCCCATAAGAACTCGAATCAGGGTAACTCGGAGATTTTACGAATTACCTTGATTGCGATCGCTGCAAAAAGAATTTATGCATTCTGTCGCCCACCCCTCATGGCATCAAATAGATAACTTTCTAAATTTCAATCGGACTAACGTCAAGAGTGACTGGATACTAATCAGTTGGTTAACTTACACTCTGGATGTCGGTTTCAAAAATAGCCATGCCACAAAGAATGTAGCCGCCGTAAATAGTTGCGTCAAATCCAAAGCAGATAGATAGCCATCTGCAAATGAAGCAATACTGCGATCGGTAATGCCAAATACCCAAGATGACAGCCCAAATAGCCAAATCCCATTCTTGAGATTTCCGACGAATTCTTTAGAGTCCGATCGTTTTTGATCTTTCATAATCTTCTGTTCCGTTGCTGAACAATCTGGTGATTGATGCTAAATACCTGCCATTAGGAATTTTTTCGGATTCCTGACGCTGAATTTACATTTACTATCTATTAACAATATTAATAAATATTTCACCTACTTGACATCCCTACCTAAAGGGACATCTCCTAATGATGACATTCCTCTTTTGGTTCTGTTACCTCCGATAGACGGCAATACGTTGAGTTCTCAGCTTTACAGCGTCAGGTTTAAATACTGAAATCACATGATTTTTAAATAACCATATAAATATTTATTTATGCTTTGTATAAAATACCTCATAGGATAGATGCGTTTCCAAAATCTTTTCATATTTCAATTATGTAGAGACTTTGTAGGGTAGCACAGCCAGCTATGCGCCCCTCCAAGGAAATGAAATACTTATTTTGGAGTAGATTAATTCCTTACTCTTGACTCTTGACTCTTGACTCAGCACTCTTGACTCTTAACTCTTCACTCTTGATTCTTGACTCAGCACTCAGCACTCTTGACTCTTGACTCAGCACTCTTGACTCTTAACTCTTCACTCTTGATTCTTGACTCAGCACTCAGCACTCTTGACTCAGCACTCATCATCTTACCAACTGCGCGGCAGAATTAAAAAATTGCCGACACAACCCCTTCGTGACTAAAACTGTTGTCAACAAGTTAGCAAAAGCAACCATGAACATAATCAAAATTTCGTAGGAGACAGCATCTAGAGGTTTGACACCAGCTAATAACTGTCCGGTGGTAATTCCTGGTATTGCGACCATACCTATGAGTATCATTTGATTGAGAGTAGGAATCAATCCGGCTTTGATGGCGTCTTTGCGATACTGGCTAACTGCTTGCTGTGGAGTTGCACCTAAGCTTAAATGGGTTTCTATTTCGAGATGGCTGGAATTAATGGTGCTGACAAGGCGATCGCCTGCGATCGCAGCTGCATTGGTAGCATTACCTAAGACTATCCCTGCTAGGGGAATTATATACTGTGGTTCGTACCATCTCTCTGGTTGAACGATTAAGAAGTTGATGTAAAACACTGTCACGGCGGTACTAATTAAAATTGCACCCCACACCAAAGGCAATAAATGAGGAATTTTTTGGCTGATGCGATTTCGTGCGACAATCGCCGTAATTGTCAGCATTATTGCTAATAGCGCCAAAACTGCCCAAGCATTGTCTAAAGCCAAGATGAAATCTAAAATGTATCCCAATACAAGAAGTTGTAAGATGGTTCTCCCAGTAGCAAGGGCTAGGTTCAACTCTAATCCTAATTTTTCCCAGGCAGATAAACCAATGGCGATCGCCATCAATCCCACAGCTATAGCTAAATCCACGAAATCCAGCTTGATCAGATCCTCCATGGGTTCTCTATTTCCTAATGTTTTCTTCTCCAAGCTGTCTACACAAGAGGAACTTTGATCCGATGTGTTGGATCTTGGTTGATATATATCACTTTCATCAATTCAAAATTCCAAATGGTACGACCTTAACATGGCAAACACCTAGTATGCCTACTATCTGTAAATTAAATGTGCAGTGGTTTCCCGCACCACAATTTAAGTAAAAACCCTAATAGATGCGTATCTTGGGCGATAGTCTTTTAGTAGCTCCTCTTTGATTAACAATTCAATCAGCAAAAATTGACTGTCGAAGTGCATCCTTTGTATCTCCCGATAAAATGAGAACTCATGATCCAAAGTGTAAATCCCATCCCAGCCTTTGATATCAAGCAGCAATACACCACCATCGAAGCAGAAGTAAGTGCAGCCGTCTTAGAGGTTTTAGCTTCTGGCCGCTATATTGGCGGCCCCTTAGTCGAAGGCTTTGAACAACAATTTGCCGCTTATAATACTGTTACTGAATGTGTGGCTTGTAATTCTGGTACTGATGCGCTCTACTTAGCGTTACGAGTCTTGGACATTGGTGCAGGCGATGAAGTGATTACAACGCCTTTTACCTTTATTGCAACATCTGAAGTAATTAGCGCCGTCGGTGCAAAGCCTGTTTTCGTTGACATTGACGCGACTACGTTTAATTTGGATGTGGAGCAAGTCGCGGCGGCGATTACACCTAAAACTAAAGCGATAATCCCGGTTCACCTCTTTGGACAACCCGTGGATATGACATCATTGATGGCGATCGCTCAGTCTCACAATTTGTCAATAATTGAAGATTGCGCTCAGTCTACAGGAGCAATTTGGGCCGATCAAAAAGTAGGAAGTATTGGACATATTGGTTGCTTTAGTTTCTACCCTACCAAAAATCTTGGTGGTTGCGGCGATGGTGGAGCAATAACGACTAATGACCCTGCGATCGCCACTAAACTGCGAATCCTACGAGATCATGGTAGTAAAATTCGATATTTACACGAGGAAATAGGTGTAAATAGTCGATTAGATGCTCTCCAAGCAGCCATTTTGCAGATTAAGCTACGTTATTTGGATATTTGGAATTCTCGAAGACGAGATATTGCCAATTATTACTACCAGTTTCTTAGCCAAGTTCCGGGGATTGTCCCGCCGCAAGAATTACCTGGGGGTATCGGGGTATGGAATCAATACACTATTCGCATATCCGGTGAAGGGCGAAATGGTTCTAGCGCCAAATATCGAGATTGGGTGCGTAGTCAATTGCAAGAACAGGGCGTGAGTTCAATGATTTACTACCCCCACCCTTTACACTTGCAGCCAGTTTATCAAAGTCTGGGCTATGAAACTGGGGATTTACCAATAGCAGAGCAAGCTTGCCATGAGGTTATATCCTTACCTATGTTCCCAGAACTGACACAACAGCAGCAAGACCAGGTAATTTATGCTTTGAAGGATTGTTTCGGGTGAGGGGAGCAGAGGGGCAGAGGGGCAGAGGAGCAGAGGAGAATAATTAGTAACTAATGCCCAATGCCCCATGCCTAATCTCCAATCCCCAATGCCCTACTTCTCAGTCAGCACTCTTGCAGTTGCTAAGGCTTCTACTAAGCCACGCACAGCAGCAATCATTGCGACTTCGCTATTGAGTTGGTTGATGGCGGAACCAACACCAACACCAGCAGCACCAGCCGCGATCGCTAATGGTGCGGTAACGTTAGAAATGCCGGAAGCACACAATACTGGTACTGACACTACACGGGAAATCTCAAAAGCTGCTGCCAAGGTGGGAGCAGCTTTTTCAATTAATCCTAGAGTTCCGGGGTGAACTGGGTTACTACTAGTACCACCTTCGGTTTGGATAATATCGGCTCCAGCTTTCACCAGTTCTTCTGCTAGCTGTACCTGTTGATCTAGTTCCAGGATGTGAGGAACGGTGACAGATAAGGTGATTTCTGGGAGGAGAGCGCGAGTTTGCTTAGTCAGCGCTAGCACTTCTGGAGCCTCAAAACGCCGTCCTTGAGCATAAAAGGAATCGAAATTACCGATTTCAATTAAATCAGCACCAGCTGCCACTGCTTGCACAAATTTCTCTGGCTCTACTGCTGACACACAAATAGGTAAATTTGTCAAACTTTTAGCTAATTGGACTAAAGCTGGATCGGCGGCAATATCGACAAAAGTAGCACCGCCAAATTCAGCAGCTTTGACTGTAGCAGCGACGCTAGCGGCGTCGAAGTTATTTAAACCGCTGATCACTTTTAGAACGCGGCGGTTAGTAAATGCACGTTGGAGTGTGGAATGCATCGTCATATTTTGGCTTTTGAAGCTACGAAAATTAGGTATATTCTACCGTCCCTCAGTTGATGAGAGACTAAATCACTATAGTAGTTGCCAAATATTGATAATTTTATCCTTATTGCCACTAGTCAAAGTTTTGCCATCTGTACTGAAAGCGATCGCATAAACTTCTAATCCGATCCATCTATGTCTGTAGGGTTTTTACCACTATCCTAGTCAAACTCTAGAGGCCACAAATCTGCAATTGGTACTTCCCATCCTGGGAGCAGTTCGGGAACTGTTAAAATATCGCCATCACGAAGTATTATTGGCTCTTGTCCAAAGTTGTAAACTTCAACAATCCGCTCATCTGGATTGAGCAAAATTCCTACCTTAGTTCCTAAACTCAGAAATTCTTGAATTTTGGCTCTCAGATCCTCTAAATTATCGCTAGGGGACTTCACCTCTACAGTCAAATCGGGAGCCAATTGAGCAAAAGACTTGGGGCTACGACGCAAGCGTTCGGCTAAAACAAATGAAGCGTCCGGTGCGCGCAAATCGGAATTAGGCAATCTGAAACCGGCGCTAGAAGCTGCTGTTCGTCCAAGTTTGCGCGGTCTAACCCAGTTACGTAGCTGGGCTACCATTTCAGCTGCGACTTCATCTGATTCGTATCCTGATGGACTCATAACAATAATATTACCCTTGACTAGTTCCATGCGGAAGTCAGGGTGCTGTTGCTGCATTTGTTCCAAGTCTTCAAGTGTTAGGGACATAAAACCTCTAGTTACACGCCTCTATATTAATTATGGAGACAACAGACCTCTCCAAGTGCGATCGCCCCATAAATTCCCCTGATTTTTACGGAATGTGGAAAGGGAAGATTGGTTTTACTAAATGAATTTTCCTAATTACTAATTACTTTCCGCGTTTTCGATCAAACTTTATTTTTTAGCACTATGACTTTAAATACCAAACCTATTTTTGATACCCTGGCTAATGAAGGATCTGTCATTGACTGGAAGCGATTGCTGGCTGAAATCCTGGACGCTTTCGACTGCTCTACAGGTACCATCCATACCCTAGTTCAGGATAGCCAGCTATTGCACCTAAAGGCTTACCAGGGTATTCCAGAATTCCTGTTGCCTAAAATGACGGTAATTCCCATTGGCAAAGGGATGGCCGGTGTCGCCGCCGAACGCAAGCAACCTGTACAGATTTGCAACCTGCAAACGGATGAATCGGGGGTGGCTAGGCTCTCAGCAAAAGAAACGAAGGTAGAAGGCTCGATCGCGATGCCGCTAATGCTAAACGGTCAATTGCATGGTACTTTGGGCATTGCCAAGCTGGTTCCCTACGAATTTACTCCAGAAGAGAAAGAGATACTGATGGAGATTGGAGAGGCTATTAGCCGGAAAATCGTCAGTTAAAATCAACTAGCGACTAAATCTTTTAACTCTCTTTCTTTAACAAATCTCTACAGTTTTATTGCCAATAGGTATATAATCAGAAAAATCTGTCAATATTGCTCCTCTAAGATTTTCTTGTCTCCCTCATTCCCCTAACTTTCCCTTCGCATCTAAAAACTTCAATTGGTGGTATAAACAGCTAATCTGCACTAAATTGACACCTGCTGCTTGGGCTTTCCGTAATGGGTTGCCGAAAATTGCTTCTACCTCTAAGGGACGATGTTCGTCGTAGTCAATTTTCATGCTGGGGCGATAAGGTGTCATTTTGACAGTATAATCGAGCATTGTTTGAATGAAGCGATCGCTAATAATCCGTCCATAACTTTTTGCCCCCGCCGCTACCTCATACATCAACTGTTCGACTAACTTGCGGGTGTACTCATACGCCATTAATTCATCAGTTCTAGCGTTGAGAATCACAGAAAGCCCATTGTATGGGATATTCCACACCAACTTTTTCCAACGTGCTAGTAGTAAATCTTCAGCTAATTCAATTGAGATACCAGCGCTTTTAAAGTCATCAGCAATTTGCTGCATCCTCTCAGTTATCCCACTAGGCTGATAATTAGGGGTATATTCACTGAAGTTAATTTGCCCATAGTCTAGATGGTGTATATGCCCTGGCCCCACTTTGTTAGAACATAAAAAGCACAATCCGCCGATAACAGTTACATTACCAACAATTTCAGCAACTTCCTCTTCTACACCAAGTCCATTCTGTAATACCAACACCACCCCATTATCTTTAACTACAGGTGGCAACATCTTTGGTAGTAAATGGTTTTGCGTCGTCTTCAGTGCCACCACTACCACATCGCATTGTGGCATCTTTTCTACGTCGTTGTAGGCGTGGACTTCAGGAAGGGTAAAGTCACCGTCTTTGGACTCTACCACTAAACCATATTTCTTTACCTGTTCGTAATCACTCTTGAGCAAAAAGTGGACATCCAACCCAGCTTTTTGCAGTCTGGTGCCATAGAATCCACCTAATGCTCCAGTTCCCAGAATGGCATACGTGCGATCGGACATTTCTTTTATAACGGAATTTTCCTAGAAACATCATAAGGTGATGTCTGACAGGAGTACGCATCTAGATGTAGTTTTTTCAACGCCTGATTTGAAATATATTTTTGTTTAATAAAACTTAAAATAGGTTTATTATCCTTTAAAATCTTTTGCAGAGATTTAGGTAAGATATATGGCTGATATTGTTGATATTGCAGTTACGGCTGAGTCGTTTAAAACACTGGTGGCAGCTGTACAAGCTGCTGGTTTAGTAGAAACATTAAAAAGTCCTGGCCCGTTCACTGTCTTTGCACCAAATGACGATGCTTTTGCCAAGTTACCACCGGGAACTATCCAAACTTTATTACAAAACATTCCCCAGTTAACGCGAATTCTAAAGTATCATGTCGTTTCCGGAAAGCTGCTACAGGCTGATTTAGCAGAACTTGGCACGGTTAATTCTGTGGAAGGTTCACCCATTAAAATTCATTCTTTTGATGGTTTTGAAGTTAAAAATGCCACAGTTTTAGCAGCAGATATCGAAGCTGATAATGGTGTGGTACACGTTATCGATACGGTAATTTTACCGGGTTAATTCAGCTAGGGTGGGTGTTTTCCACCCTGCTTATCCAAAATCTTTATAATTAACTAACTATTGGTAGTATCAAAACGCAGTTCAATAGTTTAATTTATGTTATGTTTGCAATGTGATTACTCACTCCTCTGTTAATCTAGATTTAGTTATTTTAAAATAAATTAAATTAAATTCTTAAAAAGCTAACATCTATCCCAACAAAATTAATGCTCGATTTTAACACCTTAGTAGAGTTCTCTCGTGGCAACTGCGTAAGTATTTGTGCATTTCTTGTACCAGCGAACTTACTTGTCACAATTTTAACGATGAGCCTGGTAGCGTTACGTCGTCCATCGCATCAAGTTTGGCAATCTGCTGGAATCGCTAGCTTTTTCGCTTCTGTAATGATATTGCACGTATATACTTGGTTCATGATTGGCGTAGTGATGGCTCCTACTTATATTTTGCTGTGGCTAGCAATCACCTGTTTGGTGACTAATTTTGCAGCAATTCTTTTTCAAAGACGCTACAGTAACAGTCCTAGTCTTTCCAACTGAAGTCTATAGGTGATATTTTAGACCTCTCCATTCATGCTCAAGGATGGCATATAGCCAAGAGTCTCGCCATTCTCCCTTAATCCAATGGTGTTCTCGCAAATACCCTTCCTGCTGCATTCCGATTTTTTGCATAACTCTTGCTGAGGCAATGTTTTCTGGGTGACAAGTGGCAAAGATGCGGTGTAAGCCTAACTCCTGAAAACCAAAGGATACAAGTGCTTTTACAGCTTCAGTTGCATATCCTTGTCCCCAAAATTCCTTAGTAAAAGAGTATCCAATAGAGCCTATTTTGTTGTCAGCATCCTGAACAGATATGCGACAGATACCAATTAATTTATTTTGCGGTTTTAAAGTTACTCCCAAAGCAAAATGCTGACGGGGTTCTTCCCCTTGCAATGAAATCTCTCTTTGCAAAAAGTTTTTGGTATCTTCTTCGCTATTCGGGCCAAAGGTTAAATAACGCACAACTTCATGATCGCTAGCGTATTGATGAACCCCTGGCCAATCTGATTCTACAAAGTCTCGCAGTACGAGACGTTGGGTTTCTAGTGGTATCATTTAGGAAATTCTGCACGTAATTGATTAACTACCCGATCTAGTCCTACAGAATGAGCAGCTTTGAACAATAAACGATCGCCTGTTTGCACAAATGTCTTCAATCTAGCCACCAATTCGGCATGAGTTGCAAAGCACTCCGATGGGATACCCTCGGCACTTTGAGCGATCGCTTCGGCGTCTTCTCCATCTACTAAAACCAACAAGCCATCTAAATTCAACTTTCGTACTGTTTCTCCCACCCGTTGGTGCAACTGCTGCGATCGCTCTCCCAATTCTTTCATTGCACCCAATACGGCAATTTTCCGCTTTCCGGGTGTATCTGCTAATAATTGCAACGCTGCAATCATAGCTTCTGGTGCAGCATTATAAGTTTCATCTAAAATTACCACATCATTGGATAAAGTAAATCGCTGCGATCGTCCTGTGGGCATATCCACGATCACACCTGTTTTGAGGCTTGCCCAATCGATCCCCAAAACCTTTGCCACTGCTAAAGCTGCCAAGAAATTAGTCGCATTATGACGACCAGGTAGAGGTAGAGGTAGTTGCATTCCTGCGACTTCCACAGTCTCGTTATCAATTAATTGCCCTTGAATATCCCCACCAGAGAAGCCGTAAGTTAAAACTTCTCCGTGCCAAACTTTCCCTGCTGTGGCCATTAATAAAGGATTGTCGTGGTTGAGAATTGCCACACTATCAGCAGGCATTTCGGCTAACAACTCACATTTTGCCTCAGCGATCGCTTCTTCGGAACCCAGTAACTCAATATGTGCCGTTCCCACATTGGTAATCACTCCAATTGTTGGCCGCGCTATTTGCGTCAGTTCGGCAATTTGTCCTCTACCGCGCATCGCCATTTCAATTACGGCGTAGTCATGTTCTGCGCCAAGTTCTAAAAGAGTTTTTGGGACTCCGATTTCGTTGTTGTAATTTCCATAAGTTTTGTGAACTCGTCCCTTTGTTCCTAAAACTGCGGCGATCAATTCTTTGGTTGTAGTTTTACCCACGGAACCGGTGACGCCAATTACAGGAATATTAAAGCGATCGCGCCACCATCTGCCAATTCGTTGATATGCCTTGAGAGTATCTTTTACCTGTAATACAGGAAATCCCGGATTTTCGTATTCAAAATCTACAATTGCAGCTATTGCCCCCTTTGCGATCGCAGTTGGCACAAATTCATGTCCATCAAACTTATCGCCTCGGAAAGCGACAAATACTTCACCCGGCTTCAAGGTACGGCTATCTGTTTGGATACCGCTAGTTACCTGTGTTAAAGCAGTTTCAGATAAGTTTACAGAATGGCCCAAAATAACTTCAACCAGTTGGGTTAGGGTGGCAGAACAACGCATAAGGAATTTACAATTTAAAGTTCAAAATCATAAAATCGAATTATGACATAATATTGTTGAGATGAGATAATTTATACGATCAATGTAGAGACGTTGTAATGCAATATTTTTAGATGATATTGAATTATTGCCAATAATCAAAGAACAGTAAAAAATAGTGGCAAAGAAGCTCAACTTCCCTGCCACGCCTTGTTTATAAGCTACTTATACAGTTTAATCAGCTAAGGACAATGGGCATAACAAGTTATGTTCTATCACCCTATGCACGATTTTTAATCAAAATTACTTGCACAATTTGTATTGCTATCTCACTAGAAACACCTAAAGCTTGATATAAATCATTTAAGAAGTTTTTTTCTTCTTCAGGTATAATACCTTCAGCTAGGACTAGATCGGTGGCTACTGCAAAGGCTGCTTCCCGCAAGTCTTGAGATAGAGAATCTTTGGCTGCATTAAATAAGGCATTAAAGCCATCACCCTGGAGAATGCCCAAGATATTCTCAAACAGCCTGTTTATCATTTCATTGGGATAACTTTTAAAAAGTTTCATCCGAGACAGCACAGAAATGATAGAATTTGCTTGCTCAACAGAAAGATAACCGTCTGAGGCTGTTGCCGTCAATATGATGACAGCAAAAGCTTCCGCTGGATTGAGTGCTGCTTGGGTTTGGCTTTCTGTACCCAACACAGCGTCGAATAGACCCATTGTAGTAGCTCCTTGGTTGGAGTCCCAATAGCGTTACAGTTACCTGTATGTTTGGTGATTTACAGGGAAAACTGTAGTGCTATGAGACTTTCATACTTTAGTGTTCCCAGGATTTATTCACGGCGAACACTTGTACCCAATGGTTTTTGGCAGGAACTACATTGCTATCTTTAAACTTACCGTTCTCCTGTCTTTTCTATTGTCTCAATTACCGCCAAACCTATACCAGAAGCTGCCATTAACAGCACTACTGAGATCAAATAGGCGTTGGTCAGCATTTGTAGGGCTTCATCGAAAAAAATATAGGTGGTCATTGCTTCACCTTTTTAAATTTGTGCTGCTTGTGCTTTTTATTTCTCCACACCCAGATAGGTGAATTTCGCTGAGAAACTGCTAGCAATTGCATCTTAACAAAACTTTAGCTCTTTCAGAACCCTGCTGAAAATTTTTCTTTCTGAAGATTCGATGAAGTTTAGAAAAAAGGGTATGGAGCATGGGGCGAAACAGTTCCGTTAGCGGAAGCGGGGTGTTTAGCCCGTTCCGAGTTCTGAGTTCCGAACTCAGCATATTTTGTAGCTGATAGATAAGCCCATACCAGTACCTTTGCCGATGGGTTTCGTGGTGAAAAAAGATCGATCGCACTGTTTCAAGTATCCCACAAGCATTGTCAGCGATCGCAACCGCACCAACTACACTCTTTAATAAGGAAACACCAACAGAGCTTGCAACCAGTTTGTGAGAAATTTTCATAACTGTATGTCAGCTATAACCGCGTCAGTATTCAGTGTTCCCAAATCTTCGCAGAGAATTTAGGTTATTATCCTTGGTAACTGTGATCGTCAGTATATATATCAGGTATTTTGTGAAATGGGATAAACAAGACAAGCTTAAAGTAAACAGCGTTCAATCGTCGCTACAACTGATTGAGAAAGAGTATCAAAATCGTAACCACCTTCTAAGCCAAATAGAATTTTACGAGTTAGCCCCAAACAGTAATCAGTAAATAAAGCGTAGTCTTCTGGCTGTAAATTCATACTTGCCAAAGGATCTTCTGCATTGGCATCGTAACCAGCACTGACAATTAGTAAATCTGGCTGGAAGTTGGCTAAAAATGGTACTACCTGTTTTTCAAATAGTGGCTGATATATTGCAATATCACTACCAGGGCGTACTGGTAAATTTAATACGTTATTGTGAAAACCTCGTTCTGTCGATCTTCCCGTACCGGGATAGCATGGGTATTGATGTAGGGAACAATAGGCGATGCGTGCTTCAGTTTCAATTATCGCCTGAGTACCATTACCATGATGTACATCCCAATCAAGGATGGCGACGCGGTTAATTCCAGGTTGCTCTAGAGCAAATAAAGCGGCGATCGCGGCATTAGAAAATAGACAAAAGCCCATCCCCGCATCACTTTCAGCATGGTGTCCTGGGGGGCGTGCTAGTACAAAAGCTGGATTAGCCGACCCTAACACAACTTCAACTCCATCTAACCATGCACTGACTGCCAACAATGCCACATCATAACTACGCGGGGAAACTGGCGTATCTCCATCCAAAGGACCGCCGCCACTAGAGGCGATTTGCCAAAGTTTTTTGATGTAGGCTGGGCTATGTGCTTTAACCAACAAAGACATCAATGATGGCTGTTCTGATGCTGGTGTAGGCGAATGCCAGGTAATTTTATCTGCGAATGTAGCTGCTTTTAGGGCATTTGCGATCGCACTTAAACGTTCTGGTTTTTCGGGATGGTATTTTCCAGTCTTGTGATCTAAAAATTCGTCGGAATAAATGACTGGCAGCATAGGACGAAAAAGGTTGGCAGCAGGACAATGAATTTTATTGTATCTTCACTGGTACAAACAGTTTTCCCTTGTACTAAATCGTTGGTCGTTTACTTTCGAGGATTTCTGTTGCTTTCTGTCCAGAAAGTGGGCGGTAGAATAAAAAGCCCTGTACCTCCTCACAGTTGATAGATTTCAAGAATTCCAATTCCTCTTCCTTCTCTACCCCTTCGGCTGTTAACTTTAATCCCAAGCTGTGTCCCAAGGTAACTATTGCCTGGATAATATGAGCTACTTTGGTATCCTGCGTCAAATATTGAATGAAAGATTTATCTATTTTCAGATTGTGGAGTGGCAAAAGCTGTAGGCGCGAAAGTGAGGAATGACCTGTACCAAAGTCATCGATGGAGATGTAAACACCCATCTGCTGTAGCTCCTCTAACACCTTTGTGGTAAAACCCAAATCCTCAATCGCTGTGGTTTCCATAATTTCTAATTCTAAAAAGCGAGCTTCTAGACCTGTTTCTTCTAAAACCTTGGCTATAGTCTCTACCAATTTGGGTTGGCGGAATTGCTTCAGAGAAAGATTGACAGCGATCATAATCGGCGGCAATCCAGCATCTTGCCATGCTTTATTTTGCCTACAGGCCGTCTGTAGAGTCCATTCACCAATGGGGACAATTAATCCACTTTCTTCGACTAGGGGAATGAACACACTGGGGGCAACTAATCCCATCTCTGGGTGCTGCCAACGCAACAGAGCCTCCATACTAGTAATTTCCCCTGTGGCAATGTTCACACGAGGCTGATAGTACAGCGTAAATTCATTGCGTTCTAGGGCATAGCGCAAGCTCTTTTCTAAAGTTAGGAGTTCAGGATTTTTAGCACTAAGGGAAACACTGTAGAATTGGTAGTTATTCCGTCCTTTGTCTTTGGCGTAGTACAAAGCGGCATCTGCGTGCTGGATTAGTGTTTCGGCGTCAGGGCTGTTGTTATCAAGTAAGGCAATACCGAGGCTGGCAGTGACATAAAGTTCATGCCCTTGAAGATCAAAGGCATCCTCAAAGGCTTGTAAGATTCTCTGCGCCACCAAAGTTACCTCTTCAATATCATTGACTCGTGGCAGTAAAATAGTAAATTCATCGCCTCCCCAACGGGCTACAGTATCTCCGCCTCTAAGTGAGTCTTTTAATCTTTGAGAAACGCTTTGTAACAATTGATCTCCCAGAGTATGCCCTAGAGTATCATTAATGACCTTGAAGCTATCCAGATCGAGAAAAATTACAGCTAAACTTTCGTCATTTCGAGTGGCGTTGGGCAAAGTTTTACTGAGCAGCTCGTTAAATAGTAGACGATTGGGCAATCCTGTCAGCAAGTCATGGAGGGCTTGATAGCGAATCTTTTCTTCTACTTGCTGACGCTGCCGCGCACCAATTATACTAGCGGCCATCGTCAAAAGAGTAGATTCTTCGTGCTTTGACCAATGACGCTCAAAGGTGCAGTCTGCCAAGCCAAGATACCCCCAGAAATCGTTATCCAAGCGAAGAGGCACTAAGAGAAGGGATTGAATGCCATCTCGAATCAGGAATTCTTGTTCGGCGACAGGAAATTTGGGGGTAATTCCGCTAATGGACTGGCCGCTAGAGAGAACTGTGTACCAACGGGCTAAATTAGGAGCTTGATAAGGCTGATTCTGCCAATGGTGGTGGGTAGATTCAATAAAAGATTGCGTCCATTCAAACCGGAGGCTAACTGCTATTTCCTCTGTAACAGGATGGGGATGGTTCTCAAAGAGGTAGGCACGATCTGCCTTGGCAGCTTCGCCCAGTACAGCGAGAGCTCGATCGATACCAGTTTCGTAATTCATTTCTCCTAGCAAATAATTGGCAGCTTCTGCAACTGCTTGTAACAAGCGATCGCGCTGGCGCAATTCAGCTGTAGCTTGCTTTTGCTCTGTAATATCTCTAATAATAAAAGTTCTTATTAAATCACTTTCAGGAAGATAGAGAACAGATTGTTCAAAAACTTCTGTACCTACTTCCACCTCCCGCACAAAAGAATTTTTTTCTAGATTGTTAACTCCAATCAACAGTCCCGTTAAGATCGGGTGTTCTGTCCCAACTTCCCTAAGATTGGGAAACTTGATAGCTGCGGCTGGATTGAGATAAGTAATTCTTCCCTCGAAATCCATCTCAATAATTGGATTGGGAATGAGTTCAGGAAAGGATGCTAGGCGAGCTAGGGCGGACTCACTAGCTGCTTCAAAGCTAGGATCGATGGCTAAGGTTTGAAAAGGATTGGCAGGACTGCCTTGCTCTGATAAAAAACCAGATAAGTCTTCAACATCAAAAGATTCAGAAAATACTTGTTCTGAAATATTTGAAATAGCATAATATTTAGCTTGAGCTTTATTACTACCAAAAGCAATGATATCTCCATGCCTAAGATTATGAGAAAAGCATTTAGTACCATTCACAAATAAGCCATTAGTACTTCCTTTCCCCTTATAGTTACCATCAATAATCTGGAAGCCATATTGGTCAGTTTCTGGAACAGTAACTCGCAATAAAATTGCATGTTGCATTGATACTGACCGGGAAGCCAAGACAATAGTGTTTGCAGGATGCCGCCCCAGAGAATAAGTAGTCTCTCGCAAGGGGACAGTTCGCCGCCCTTCTAGGTCTTGGATGACCAACAGATGGCGTATTTTTTCCCGCTCATTTCCTTGCATGGCTGTTCCTCAAATTTCTCATATAATTAATATTTATGTCTTAGTCTGAAAAAGACTGCTCCTATAAGTCCAGAATTTCAGGCTGCACTTCTGGTAAAATATACTTAGTCAAATTTGTAACTATCTGCGTAGACGTAGCCTGCATTTTTTTACGAGACGCTGCGCGTAGCGTGCTTCCACATTCGCGCAGCCTGCCGTAGGCAAGTGGTACGATAAAGCTCTGTTACCACCGCAAGCATCGCAAAATTGGTATGAGGGTATAGACCAGCCTTTACCTTCATAATTGACCGCACTCAGCGCTAACAGAACTAAGCACTCTTCTTTTTATAGAATGAGTTGGCTAATTGTTCAATCAGTTTTTGTAGTAGAAATTATAGTTTTTTCTCTACTCATACATAAGTTATAAACTTTGTTCCTTCGTCTATATCATCTAACCTTGTCTTTCTTAGGATACCCAGATTAACAATTCAAAATTAAAATTTCAAAATTCTACCCTTACAGGGAAGCAAACTACGCGTAGCTCATGTTAGAGCAGCCTCTTGTAGAGAAGAGAGTTACATAAGACGATTTCAAACCAGACTAAAACTGAACAAAGCAGGAGCCAAACCGCCTCCAATCTAAGTGTAGATGTTGGTGTTAGTCTCTCTTTGGAGTTATCCATTAGTCAGATATTTCTTAAGATTTATAAAACACCTAATCTCCGACCTCATAAACTTAGAGACTTTTTATGTCCTATATATAGATTATTAGTCCAAGAACTTAGGGATATAAGATAGAGAGGTATGTTTAACTTTTCCTTCCCCTGATAATGGGGTTGAAAAAGTAAGCATTAGTTAAAGATGGTTAATGAGTACGAATTCATACCTATTATTTGCAATCGAATGCTGAAAGTGTTTTGAGCATTGGATGAGCATTTTAGAGAGAGTGAAGGCTAAAAGTGTTGATATTATGTCGGTTTATCGTAATGTACAAGAAACTCACTTAAATCGTGCCCGCGCCAGTCTCAGACAAGCGCTTTCTTGGTATGGATATCTTCGCAAGTCAGGACAGTTATCATCTAACCCAGAATTAGTAGGTTTGATGAAACCAGAATTGGAAGCTTTGAACGCCACACTCAACAAGCTAGATTCTAACGTCATTAGAATTGCCGTCTTTGGTTTGGTGAGTCGGGGAAAGTCAGCAGTTTTAAATGCCTTGTTGGGAGACAAGATTTTGCAAACTGGGCCCCTGAATGGTGTCACCCAATGGCCCCGTTCCGTACGCTGGCAGCCCAGTGATAAGGTACTAGTAGAGTTAATTGATACCCCTGGATTAGATGAAATTGAGGGGGAGTCACGGGCGGATATGGCACGAGAAGTAGTACATCAGGCGGATTTAATTTTGTTTGTCGTGTCTGGTGATATCACTCGTACTGAGTATCAAGCGCTGCTGCAATTAAGGCGATCGCAAAAACCCCTGATTTTAGTGTTTAACAAAATAGACCTTTACCCAGATACAGACCAAGGAGCAATTTACCAAAATTTACAACAACTAGGTGCAGGGCATCCAGAAGCAAAGCCTCTACTACCTGATGAAATTGTGATGGTGGCAGCGGAACCAGCAGCAATGGAAGTGCGAGTCGAATGGCCTGATGGGCGTGTCACTTATGAATGGGAAACACCACCACCGCAAGTAGACGAACTCAAAGAGATAATTCTGAATATTCTAAATCGAGAAGGGCGATCGCTTCTGGCTTTAAATGCACTGATCCAGGCACGGGATGCAGAAGCCGCGATCGCTCAAAAAACTATCGATTTACGCGAAAAGGAAGCCGAAGAAATTATTTGGCAATTTACCAAATACAAAGCCTTGGCAGTAATGCTCAATCCCATTGCCTTCTTAGATATCCTTGGCGGAACTGTTGCTGATTTAGCTTTAATTCGCGCTCTCGCTAGATTGTATGGTTTGCCGATGACTAGCTATGAAGCCGGAAAAATTTTAAAAACAATTTTATTTAGTTCTGGTGGCTTGCTACTTGGAGAACTAGGCAGTAGTTTGCTTTTGGGTTTAGGTAAAAGTACGGCTGCAATAACTAGTGGTGACAATCCCAGCAATATTACTGCTTTTGCTGGCAGTGCGATCGCTCAAGCTGGTATCGCCGGTTATGGCGCATATTCCGTTGGCAAAGCTGCCCAAGTCTATCTCGAAAAAGGCTGTACTTGGGGACAATTAGGCGCGAGCAGCGTCATTCAAGAAATTCTCTCTCAAGTTGACCAAAATACAATTCTGTATCGTTTGCGACAAGAGTTAAACATAAAGTATTGAGAATAATTAAAAACTGCTATCTTTTTGTTACCGTTTATAAGTGTTTATCAACTTCTATCAAAGTCTTCTGACAATTAACTGACATTCTCCATTTGCGATGCAAGATTGAGAACATGACCATCTCTATTAGCGATCGCAACTAGTAGAATTCCTGTACCTTTTTGAATCTAAAGATGACAAGAGGGTAATCCCACTCAATTTTGCTAAAAAGATGGCGGTGTTTACCACTACCTCTTGTGGGAAGCCTATCTAAACTAGAAATGTGAGCTGATTGAGGTCATTAAGAGCTTGCAGCTATAACTCTGTCTGTAAATTATAAGGTGAAAGTATCATGACAACTACCCTAAAAGTTGAAGTTGCTGGGGCAGCAAATCTCGAAGAAGCCATTACTAATGCCATTAATGAAGCCCGAACAACTTGCGATCTAGATGGCAGTAATTCTGCTGGCTGTGCCGTAGCCTGGGATATTGTAGAAGAATTGCAAGCCGAGAAATCTCATCAACACCAAGCAAAATCAAAGAAAAACTCTTTGGAAAATTACTGCGATCGCCATCCAGATTCCGTAGAATGTCTAATCTACGACGTTTAATAAGAAAGAATTCAGGAGTCAGGAATCAGAATTCAGTATGAATTGGAGTCTGAGTGCAGACTTCGGCGTGAGCGCTTAGTCGAATTCTGAATACGTGGGTTTAAGTGCCCTACTAATTGCTTCTGAATTCTGCATTCTTCTTTAACTTTTCCGTAAATCAGTTATCGCTGATTGTGTTATTTGCTTAATTGCCTCTAAATGAAGTGGTGGGGCTTCACTTTCCATTCCCAGCCACAACAGATATTCGATATTCCCAGCCGGGCCAGTGATCGGCGACCAAGTTAAGCCTTTGTATTTCCATCCTAATTCGTGGGCAGCTTGCAAAACCTGGAAAATGGCATCAGCTTGGTCGTTTGGATCGCGTACAACACCTTTTTTACCCACACGGGATCTGCCGACTTCAAACTGTGGCTTGACTAACAATACAGCTTCTCGGTTAGCTTGAGTTAGTTGCCACAAAGCAGGCAGAATCTTCGTTAAAGAAATAAACGATACATCAACCACCGCCAAATCAGGAATCGGGTCATTTTTACCATATAACTCATCCGGTCGTAGTTGGCGTAAATTGGTGCGTTCTTGCAAAATCACCCGCGGATCATTTCGCAACCGCCAGTCAACTTGTCCGTAACCGACATCAATACCGTAAACTTGTTTTGCTCCAGCTTGCAAGAGACAATCAGTAAAACCACCAGTAGAAATCCCACCATCTAAGCAAATGCGCTCTGCTACGGGAATGGCAAATACTGACAAAGCTTTGGAGAGTTTTTCACCGCCTCTAGAAACAAAAGGCGATCGCTTTTTAATATTTATTTGAGCAGTAATATCAACTTCAGTACCAGGTTTATCAACTAACTGCTGATTAACAGTAACTTCCCCCGCCTGAATTAACCTCTGTGCTAAGGCGCGAGAAGAACATAAATTTAATTCTACTAATAGTGTGTCGAGTCGCTGTTTAGCCAATTAATTAGACTCTCCTGGTAATTTTAAAGCCAAAGCGCGATTGATAATTCATAATTAGCGCCTCAAACATCGGCAACTTCTATTGTGGCTGATGATTGTTCTAGTTCAGATAACAGAAGCTAATCATTAAACTAAAAAGTTTTTCTCAAAGAGCGATGCATACGCTAATCACAGTTACGTAAATCAAAGTGATATATGCTGCGTAGCGCTCTTTCATCACTCTCACCAGAGAATAAAAAATAATTCTTGCTACACAAGACTTTCAAGCAAAACAGATGATTTTAGCCATAACTTCACACCCGTCCTTTAAGCGCTATATGTGTACGACCAGGGGTAGTTGACAGAGGTAATATCATCATAGAGTATTAGTTCGATGAAGAAGAAAGTGCCTCCACAGTAAAGGGATGATTAATACCAATTGTCAAACGAGGAATTGGTAGACAATCAAGGATCTGGATAAATTCATTTATCAACTTGAAATCAACAACACTAAACCCATGCAATCAATACTGTGTCCAGGATGCCATTCAGAAAAATGTGAGACTCTTGAAGCTATCAACACAAGCGATATTATTAAACTTTACAAACGCTCGCTTAATATTGATACAAGTACACTTTTCTCTAGTACTCCGGTAATTGATTATATGCACTGCCTTGCATGTGATCTACGCTTCTTTTTTCCGTTTGTGTCTGGGGACGAGGTTTTCTACGAAGACTTGCAGCAATTTGACTGGTATTATGATCAAACTGAAAAACCAGAATACCAATTTACGAAGCAATTTGTAGCAGAGGGGGCATCAGTTCTAGAAGTAGGGTGTGGAAATGGTCTATTTAGGAGTTTTTTGCCGGCTTCGGTACGCTACACTGGGTTGGAGTTCAACAACAAAGCAATCCAGAAGGCACAGGCGCTCGGCTTAAACGTAAAGAAGTGCTCTATCGAAAAATATGCTGAGACTGCTGACTCATCGCATGACGTTGTTTGTTCATTCCAGGTACTAGAGCATGTCTCCGAACCCATGAAATTTCTTGCGTCGTGTGCCAAGGTAACAAAGCATGGTGGTTACGTATTAATTGCTGTCCCAGCAGAAGATGGTTTTCTTTCAGTAGCTACGAATCGCTCTCTAAATATACCACCGCATCACCTGACGCGTTGGTCGGATGCCTCACTTCGCAAATTGGCAATGAATGTCGATCTTTCAGTTGAGAAGTTGTGGCATGAGCCAGTCCACGATCATCAGCGTTTATGGTATAAAAAGGTTCTTGCAAGGGATGGTCTAAATCGGTTGATTTTTGGTAAGTCACGGATAGTAGATAATAGTTTATTGGTAAAAGCGGCATTGGCCTTGCTAAAATTTCCTCCTGTCAGGGAGATTTTTGCTAAACGATCAGAAGCATTATCGCCATCCATGCAATATGGGCATACCGTAGCTTTGATCTGCCGCCGATAACGGTGCTTTACAAGTATTAGTCTGTACAAAAAAGCGATCGCTCTTTCTCAACACAGACAAAAATGCGATCGCTATTTATGTTTATATTGGGGCACACACCTTGCCCACCTAAAATCTAAATATCTATCTCGCTCAACTCGCGTGTGATGTGATCGAATGGTTCATCTACAAAAGCAGTATTAACCACACCTGCTGCTGCTACTTGCTCCTTAATCAGATCCTTGAGAATTTGGATACCGCGAACTGTAGGTCCAATAGGTACTCCTAAAGAATTGTAAGTTTCCCGCAGCCCTTGCAGCACTCGTTCATCCAATACATTCGTGTTCCCAGCAACCAGCGCATAAGTGGCGTAGCGCAGATAGTAGTCCATATCGCGCAGACAAGCTGCATAACGACGAGTTGTATAAGCATTTCCACCGGGGCGAATCAATTCTGGCAGTTCTTCAAATAACTTCAAGCCAGCTTGCTTGACAAGTGCAGCCGCATTAGAATTGATTGCCGCTGCCGCTTGTACTCTTGCTGTACCACTGTCAAAGTAAGACTTTAGGCTATCGATCGCATTCCGGTCAAAATACCGACCAGCTAGGTCATAATTCTTAATTAAACTTGTTACCGCATCGCGCATTCCTTCTTCTCCCAATCATTACTATTTATGGTTTGATATTTATTTGGCTGCACTTATGCACCAGTAAATTTTTGTGCTATTAAAAATAGATTCGGCACAAAAACAATTTATCCACTATCTATGGATTCTATGCCAAAGTTGACCCCTATATGATGAACTTTCCAGTTTTGTACAGATGATCCCTGAAAGGTTAATATAACCTGATAATCCAGATATCTGTAGCACAAACTACAAAATCAGCTAATGTCTAGTATTTAAGATATTTCTGGTGTGTCACGGCCTGATTGAGATCAGCAGGGTTAGGATGCAATGTAAGATTCTGGTTTTACTTTAGGAAATTGGTAGAGAAGGAGTAACAATGACGACACCCCAAGAACTCTTGAAGAAAATTCAAGATGAAAAAATTCAACTGATTGATCTCAAATTCATCGATACAGTAGGGACTTGGCAGCACCTCACACTGTATCAAAATCAAATCGATGAGACTGCATTCACTGATGGCGTAGCTTTTGACGGTTCCAGCATTCGGGGTTGGAAAGCGATCAACGAATCGGACATGACAATGGTACTCGACCCCAACACTGCTTGGATCGACCCATTCATGGAAGTACCGACACTAAGTATAATTTGTAGTATTAAAGACCCCCGCACGGGTGAACCATACAACCGTTGCCCACGCGTTATTGCCCAAAAAGCAATAGATTACCTGGTTTCTAGTGGCATTGGTGATACAGCCTTCTTTGGGCCTGAAGCTGAGTTCTTTATTTTTGATAGTGCTAGGTTTGCCCAAACTGCTAACGAAGGCTACTACTTCTTAGACTCCGAAGAAGGTGCTTGGAATTCCGGTAAAGCAGGTACAGATGCAAAACCCAACTTGGGTTACAAACCACGCTTCAAAGAAGGTTATTTCCCAGTTTCGCCAACGGATTCTTTCCAAGATATTCGTACAGAGATGCTGTTGACGATGGCAAAATTAGGTGTACCCATTGAAAAGCATCACCACGAAGTTGCTACTGGTGGTCAGTGCGAACTAGGTTTCCGTTTTGGTAAGTTGATCCAAGCGGCTGACTGGTTGATGACTTACAAATATGTCATCAAGAACGTTGCCAAGAAATACGGCAAAACTGTCACCTTTATGCCAAAACCGATTTTTGGCGATAACGGTTCAGGAATGCACTGTCACCAGTCCATCTGGAGAGACGGCCAACCTTTATTTGCAGGTGATAAGTATGCTGGCTTAAGTGAAGTGGCGTTGTACTACATTGGTGGTCTTCTTAAACACGCACCAGCGCTGTTGGCAATTACCAACCCCAGCACCAATTCATACAAGCGCCTAGTACCTGGTTATGAAGCACCAGTGAACTTAGCTTACTCCGAAGGGAACCGTTCTGCTTCTATCCGTATTCCTCTATCTGGTAAGAACCCCAAAGCTAAACGTTTAGAATTCCGTTGTCCAGATGCTACATCTAACCCCTACTTGGCATTTGCTGCAATGCTTTGTGCTGGTATCGATGGCATCAAAAACAAAATCCATCCTGGTGAACCCTTAGATAAGAATATCTATGAACTTTCTCCAGAGGAGCTTGCAAAGGTTCCCTCAACTCCAAGTTCTTTAGAACTCGCATTGCAAGCACTAGAAAACGATCACGGTTTCTTGACAGAATCAGGCGTCTTCACGGAAGACTTTATCGAAAATTGGATTGACTACAAGCTTAACGAAACCAAGCAGTTACAGCTACGTCCTCATCCCTACGAGTTTTACCTCTATTACGATGCTTAATTATTAAGTACCGTCATGTATAAGTTTTGCCACCCTAGAGGGTGGCTTTTTTTTCCAAAGTTGTTGGTTGAAATATTCACTGAAAAAATCAACCTTAAAACTCTTCAAACTTAGCTCATGGAAGCATGACTGGGCCCATAAATCATTCGACTGTTGGCATCTACCTTCCCTTGAATCGGGTTCCAGTAGTGGGATACTTCTTCAGGAAGACCAAGTTCTTGTGCAGCCCGCATCAGCATTGATTGTTGACGATTCTTCACTTGCTGATGTTCACGCACCATTAACGCACGAGATTTATCTGCGATAGACATAACCATAGTCCTCTTTATTTTGTGAATATATATTTTTTGGTTTCTCTATAAATCAATATAGCAAAGATTCTGTAACATAAGCTACTTTTTACATAAATTTATATTTGCTTTTGCTGACAATATTAGGTATTTTTCCCCAAAGCTGGAAAAATCCTCCCTAATCTACCTTTGATAGCTAAAATCATCTAGCTTCAGATTTGTCTCACCTCAAAAAACAGACCTCTCCCAAGACTGAACATTTATTCGTTACTTTTATTTACACTTAAAAGGTCTGACGCTTAAGTGCAACTAAAGTGATTAGTTTTTTGAACTTCTACTTTTTTTCGACCCAAACACAGTAGTTGCCAAAAATTCAGTTACGATCAAATACATATTTACAAAAATTTACATAATTCATGACAGTTACCTACCCACGTAAATTTCAGAATGTTTTGAGTGCGAGAGATATATTGAAACAGGTGATATGCGATCGCGAAATCCATCTCATTACCCTCAACCGCTACCGTTATAGTGAACAGCGCAGTTGCAAAGACCTCACAGAGTTAATTGAACAACTGAATGGACAGCCACGAGAACTAGTGCGAGATTTGTCTCATCACATCTCAGATGAAGCTCGTCATGCCATGTGGTTAACTGACTTATTGACAGACGTGGGAGCAGATATTGGTAAGCCACCCGGTTCTTCATATATCAATGAATTTGAACGCTTACTTGATCACGAACAACAAGATCCAGTCCAAGACCTCGAAGATTTTGTGATTTCTTCCCTTGCCGCAATTAACGTCACTGAAAAACGGGGCTGTGAGTATTTCTCTGCCCACATTTATGCACTCAAGCAAGCAGCGCAAACGGCAGAAAACATCAAAATTCGGGAAACTATTGAAAAAATTCTCCCAGAGGAAGCAGGACATGTCCGCTGGGGTAATCGTTGGCTAGGAGAAATTGCGCGTAAGAGTCCAGAACATCAGCAAAAAGTAGAGCAAGCCAAGCGAAAATATACCGCAATTGAACAAGCTGCATTTGAATCAGGAATGGATATCACCTTGGGTGCAGAACTACGGCGAGTTGCCAACCTAGTGGAAGTCGCAAATACTATGCCGCTTTGGCAACGCCCTCAATACTTGATGGAACGCTTACCCCAGACTTTGCTAGCGCCGGAGTTGCAATTTACTCGAATTCAGGCTGCACAAAAGGCTTGGCAGCGCGATCCACAGACATTTATTGAGAAGTTTGTGCCAATGTTCCTCAACGGTATCCAGGGAAGAGAAAGTAGCCGCAAGAACACAACGGTCTAAAAGGACATGGAGAGAAGAGACAAGGTAGACAAAGGAGAAACTTGTTTAACAATTCCCCCTTGTCCTCTTGTCTTCCTCATCCCCCACTTCCTTTTCTTTAAGAAAAATTCATCTAAAAAGACCAAATGCAAAATTTTGCATCTGGCCTTGGGTGTAAAATAATTAAAAAGACTAAGATGATCTGGCAGATCCTTCTTAAGAGTTATTTCGTCGGCAGTCATCTACGAGGAGAACGAACCAAGGGGCAAAAGTAGGTCAAGAATAGTAGATTTGTTAGCAAGTGCAATAAACCTATACTACTTATCCGAATCCATACGCTAGATAAGCAAGAGATGAAACGAAAGGGATTTTATGCTTTGACAAAGGATGCGAAACAGATGTCGAAGCGAAGCTCAGTTACTTGTTTATGTAGATAACCAGCTACTGAATGTATGAGAAGGAAATTGATTGGGGAATAAAGTGAAGTTGTCTTAAGGCTGTTTCTTCAACAAGCAAAATGTCTGAATTAGATGTGCTTTAGATTAACTTATAGCCTAAGTAACATCTATTTCTGGAGCTTTTGAGGAGTTGGTAATGCTATTGATCAAAGCACTTAATTTGATTTGCTTTTTGATCGGTAGGATTGAGTCCAACTATATATACAAAGTTTCCAGTTGAAATACTAAGCGATCGCTGAAGACTTTGGTATGTCAACTGTATATATCTCTGCCAGAAAAGCTGTGCAAGGTGTATTAGCACAACATCCTGTTTTTTGGTAATTCTGTTCCTTTGAGAAAAGAGGCATTACCCTACAGTAGTTAAACCACAGCATAAATATTTCGGACTTTTTGTGTTACTTCTCGGCGCCCACTACCGCGATGACGTGGCGCATCATCTGAAGCTTGTTCAGATGCCGCCAAAAGCCGCTGTTCCAAAGTAGGCGTGGAAGGCAGCCCTGTTGATAAGTGATTGACCATTGCTTGGCAGTTAAAAGCTAAGGGGCCGAACACCAGACTCGAGACTAAAAGTGAAATGGCAGCACGCATAGCAGATGTCTATTTGGGAACTCTCCACTTCACTGATACTTAGCTTTTTGATTAATATCCGGACAATTCATCAAAAAGTATTCTGTTTTACTGAAAATAAACTCTTCTTATCCTCCGTTTAAATGTTCGACTAATAACCAATTACCAGAGTGATTGTAATGACCCCACAATGTAACTAATTGTTCGTGGGAATAAGCGTGTAATTGCTCGTCGATATGTGATCGCAAAGTCACAAGCTGCCAATTTTGCCCTTGATATGCTGCTGGGGCGGTGACAGTGAATCTGTATTCCTGCGGTTCCAAGCGGTAAAAGATGCCTTGGAAACAGTTATTTTCCTGAATTAATGCTTTGTCAAAAGCAGATTCAGGACAATCGCCACTAACTGGATAGGCTTGTGGGTTATCTAAGTAATACAGTTGCCAGTGCCGCCAATCCGAACGATTGGGGGGAAGATTAAACAAAGGAATAATTAGCGCTTTTGAGCGATTATCTTCTAATAAGGCCGTTTGCAGCTTTCTAATAGGTAAATCCCTCGGCTGGCAGTTTAATTCAACACATATCGCCGCCGCCATCCCTGCTGCTTGACCAATTCCCATAACCACAGGTTGTAATCTGGTAGCGCCATTGGCAATGTGGGAGACAGAGATATTTTTTTCACAAACCAAGAAACCATCTGTTGTGGCTGGAATTAGACAACTGTAGGGAATTGTAAAAGGCGTTCCAGTCCAGCGTCCCCCCCAACGGATAGATTTTGGTTGCAGTGGGAATTGAACACCAGGATAATGATGGTCATTGGCGTAGTTACCAACTGCGATTGCTTCTCCTATCGGAGACGCTTCGCGAACGCAAACGCCAAGGGCGAACGCATCATTAAATATAGATGCAACTCTACCTTTTGGGATCGGCAAAATATCCTGTTCTCGAACAGTCGTTAGCCCCACTAAGCGGCGGCTTTCCCGGTAATACGGATGCAGTGCAAAAGCTGTAGAGGTGTGAGGAAATACTTTTTCTGCTAAACCATAGCGACGACCAAGCTGTTTTTGGATAAAATGAGCAAAATTTTGGCTGTGCCAGCGAGATTCTTGGATGAATTCACCTCTGGATACATCTGACTCTATCAACCGCCCTACCCCTTCGCCGTAGTCATTGCCACAGATTGGCCAATTCATCATAAACAGGCCACCGGGCAAACGTCCATAATTTAAAAATGTCTCTGCTCCATAGCCATCCCAAGCACCTGTAAACTGCGATGGATTATAGTTAGGCGCAGCCGGAATCTCTGGTGCTATCGCTTCACCAAAGTCCTGCATAATCACTACATAAGTGGGCGCTTGCACAGGATATTTCTGGGTTAAAGAGTTAAAAGTTGCTGGGGCGCTGGGTTCTCCCCACTCCGATTGCAATTCCCAACCCCAACGGTAAGGGATGTCAGCTAAAGCTAATAAATCTCCTAACTCTGTGCCATCGAGAATAATCTTGGCTGTAATCGCAAAATCAGTAAAGCGGACACCTGTTATCAAATCACCTTGTCGATAAACTTCTAAAGGTACTTGTCCAGAAATCCAGTGTAGATTGGGCAATTCCCGCACCCAATCTGCAAAAATCTCTGCTCCAATTCGGGGATCGTAACTAAAAAAGCTTACCCAGCTATTATCTAATCCTCCGGGCTGTCGTTGTCGCAATTCTTGCAAAAACGCACCCCATAACCCTGTTTGAAAGGCTTCTAATTCATTGCCATCGGGTACAGACACTCCAGCCGAAGTTAGCATTCCCCCTAACCAAGGAAATTCGCTTACCAAAATGGTTTTGGCTCCCCGTCGCGCCGCTTGGATAGCAGCCGCAGTCCCTCCCGTTCCCCCACCAACAACTAAGACATCCGCTGTATATGTCTGATTAACCATCACTTAACCTCGCTGGAGTTCCGACATATTTTCTCCAGATAGTTTGGCATCAGACAAGATAATTTATTTTACGAATTAGAACAAGCTAGACAGAGAAATCACAAATCGATAGCTTAACGTTGACTGCTAATGTTACATCTAGTATCGTTGAGCGGGGAAAAACCAACGTGAAAGCACAGGTATTTAGAGGCGTCAATCAACTGTCTTACGAAGATATCCCAGTTCCAACCCTAGAACCAGATGAAGTACTGGTACAGGTGCGGGTTGTGGGGTTGTGTCAGTCAGATATAAAAAAAATTCGTTACCCACTGTATGAACCACCGCGCATTTTTGGACATGAAACTGCCGGCACGATCGCAGCAGTAGGCAATAATGTCAAAGGTTGGCAAGTTGGACAACGGGTAGCAGTGATGCACCACATCCCTTGTATGCGTTGCGCCTACTGCCTAAATGATAATTTCTCTATGTGTGATGTCTACAAAAACATCTCTACTACCGCAGGCTTTAACGCCAGTGGTGGCGGTTTTGCCGATTATGTCAAGGTTCCTGGACATATTGTGGAAAATGGTGGATTGATTCCCATCCCGGATAACATCAGTTTTGAAGAAGCGAGTTTTGTAGAACCAACTAATTGCTGTTTGAAGGCAGTGAGAAAAGCTCAAATTGCTCCAGGACAAACTGTGTTAGTTACTGGTGCTGGGCCAATTGGGTTAATGTTCATTATGTTGGTGAAGTATTTCGGAGCAAAAGCGATCGCTACTGATTTACTACCCTCTAGAATTGATAAAGCCTTGAGTGTCGGTGCAGAGGCGGCTTTTGATGCTCGCGATCCCGATTTACCCGCCAAAATCTCCGCCTTAACTGGTGGACTAGGCGTTGATGTTACACTGCTGGCTGTTCCCAGTGAGAAAGCTTTCTTTCAAGCACTTGATAGTACCCGCAAAGGCGGTAAAATCTTGTTTTTCGCCGAATTTCCTGATGAAGTGGAAATTCCCATTAACCCAAATATCCTCTACCGTCGGGAAATTGACTTGATTGGTAGTTACAGTTCATCTTATCGGCTTCAGAATTTATCAGCCGATATTGTATTTAATCAGCGGATTGATGTAAAAGCGTTGATTAGCGATCGCTATCCATTAAAAGATTTATCAGCAGCTGTGGAAGTTGCGATCGCACCCACACCGGATACTTATAAAATCTTAATTTATCCGTAAAAGGAAGATTAGGGAGATAGGAGAGTGTTAAAACTAGAAGTTTAAAGTTCTGTCTGAGATTCAGCTACGAAGCTCAAAGGTTCAACGATGAAGCTAAAAGGTTCGACGATGGAGCTAAAAGGTTCAACGATGGAGCTAAAAGGTTCAACGATGGAGCTAAAAGGTTCGACGATGGAGCTAAAAGGTTCAACGATGAAGCTAAAAGGTTCAACGATGAAGCTAAAAGGTTC